>JAIMBM010000084.1 GCA_023511475.1 Anaerolineae bacterium | reverse complement strand
GCTCCTATTCGGCCCACGAAGAATTATGCAAGAGCTCAATAAAATGATGCCACGGACTGTCCCTGTCCGCCCCTGAACCGCGGCGGGGGCGGGGTTAGGGGTGGGAGCAACACGTGGCAGCCGGCACTGCCAGGATGCGAGCCTGAACAGTCACGGGCGAAGCCCTGCCTTCCTCACCGGGGAAGCCCCTGCGATGGCCGTGCCAGCGGCGAGCGATCAGACCCCGATTCTGCGGCAAAAGGAATCTGTGACCTCCCAGAGGTCCTCCGTCAGGCAGACTCTGACCCTCTCGCGTATAAACTCCGGCACCGGGCCGTAGAAGGCTTCCGCAATCCCCCCAGTGATGCAGGCGAGGGTGTCACCATCCCCGCCCAGGGAGACGGCATTCCGCACCGCATCCTCGTAGGATGTCGAATCGAGGAAGGCGATGATGGCCTCGGGAACCGTTCCCTGACAGGAGACGTCAAAGTGATACGTGGGCCTGATGTCGTCTACCGTGCGCGACAGATCGTAGCCAAAGCGGGCCGAGACCTCGCGGCGGATCAGTTCCTTATCCCGCGTGGTGCGCGCGAGGAACACGGCGAGCGCCGTGGCCTGTGCACCCTTGACGCCCTCGGGGTGATTGTGGGTGATCTCGGCAGTGCGTGCCGCCTCAAGGAGGACCTCTTCGACGGTGCTGAACGCCCACCCGACTGGGCTGACCCGCATGGCCGAGCCGTTGCCCCAGCTGTTGTAGGGTGCGGGATACTCCGCCCAGAGCCAGTCCTTGAACGCGCTGCCATAGCCGGCATGGGGGTAGCGGCGTCCGAACTGGCGCACCGCGCGCAGATAGTCGCCGTCAGTCAGGATGGCCTGGGCGACGGCTATCGTCAGGACGGTGTCGTCGGTAAAGTGGCATCGCGGGCTGAGGAGGGGAAAGTCCTTGGTCTTGATGCGGCCCCGCTCATAGACGGAGCCGATGATGTCGCCGGCAATGGCACCGATCATCCTCCGCCTCCTTTGCTACGAGCTAGACAAAAAGGCTGCTGCAGCCCAGACCCGCAGCAGCCCTATGCGACCGTGCCTGTGGCCTCCCTTACTGCGCCTTCTGGCGCGGCTCCTTCTGCCGGTAGGAGCAGTTGGCCGAGAGGAGTATCTGCCGCACATACTCGTGGCTGATGCGGTCCACGATCTGCTGCTTCTCAGCCTGCTCGGCCAGGCGGTGCAGGGTCCACTTGGTAAAGTTGAGGCCCAACTCCCGCGGGCGCGTCTGAGCGAGGGCCACGATGCGTCGCTTCTGCTCCTCCGTGAAGCGCGGCTTGGCGCCGCCAGCCCGCGTGCTGATGAGCCCCTGACACCCCCGCTCATTGAAGCGATGGACCCACTTGCGCAGGTTCGCGGGGTGAGCGCCAACCATCTCACCGATCTCGGGAATGCGGTATCCCTGCGTCGAGAGCAGGATGACCCGCGCCCGATGCCTCAAGTCCCGATCCTCGCCCTCTAGCCAACTGGCCAGAAGAGCCTTCTCCTCCTCCGACAGCTCACGCGCATAGAGTACCATGGACCCCTCTCCCCAATGGACCAGGAACACCACGGATACACCGGCCAATGCCTCGTTATTATATGAGGGCCAGATGAAAAGAAGATGAACAGCTCAGGTGTCAGTTGTTACAGTTCGTTCATCACGGGTTGAAGAAATGTCTGTGCATCTTCCTTGCTAACCGCGGGCACCCGTGGCATAATGCGCAGGGCCCCGACGCGGCCTCGGGAGAGGCTCCGGCGCATCGCGTGGCCGCCGCCAGGCCGTTGCCGGGCGGGCGGTCCGGGCCGCCTTTCCCGCGCTGCGTCGGGCAGTAAAGAACAGAGAAGGAGAGGCACATGGCCAGGCCCGGTGCCAGCCCCGCGAGTAGCCTTCTCTCGGTTGCCCAGAGGGCATTCGTTTCCGGCTGCTTCGGCTGCCTCGGAGCAGGCGTCGGCGCGGTCCTTGCCTTGGTGACCAGCTTTGTCTTCCTGCGGCCGCAGGCTGTCGCCCTGATCCGGAGGGTCAGCGTCCCTCCGCTGCCCATCGTGATCAACCTGCAGAGTGCCACGATAGTCCCGGAGACGGTCGTCCCGGTGACCCCCGTCGAGGTCTTTGTGACGGGAGAGCAGCGGGCGGAGGCGGTGCGCGTCACACAGGTCAAGCTGGCCAGCCGGCAGCCCCTTTTCGTATTTGTCCGCGGCCCGCAGGGAAAGAGCGCCAGCTTTGCGGTGCGCGTGACGCTCCCCGACGGTGAGGTGAAGACGCTCGGGAGCGCATTCGTCACCGATCCCGCTGGAAAGGCCGTGTGCATCGGCGAGCTGACTGACGTCTCGGACGTCGAGGGCACCTTGCGCATCGACGTCCTGTCTGGCACGGCCGTTGTCGGCTCTACGGCGGTGACGGTCGTGCCGTAGCAGCGGCAGCGTCGCTAGAGCGGTTGGGGAAGGGGTGATGGGCGGCTGTGCCGGTGGCGCACAGGCTGGCCGGTGCCATCCCGGGCGCAGCCTGGCTGAAGCGAGGCCGGCGCACTCGGCCGGTCTCGCATCAGCAGCCGGTTTTCCTCGTCCCTATCGCTCGACCTCGGGGATGCGCGTCTCTCTCAACTCGCGGCGGGTCTCCTCCGAGGGTTCCATGTGAGTGTACGCAGCGCCGGGGGCGCGCATCTCTTCCATCCCCGGCATGGGCTCCAGCGGCATGATAATCGCCAGGATCAGGTAAGCCAGCAGGCCAATGCCGCCCCCGCCGAGCGTAAAGGCCACAAAGGCCAGCCGCACAAGGGTGGGGTCGACGTTGAAGTAGTGAGCAAGCCCTCCAGCCACCCCGGCGATCATGCGTTCATCACGCGAGCGGTACAGTCTCCTCATCTCATCCTCTCAGCTCGCAGCCGTCCGGGCGCACCGCCCGTCTCGGGCGAATAGCGAGCAATACTGGTGCCACCAGCGGCGTCCTCAGGGTGCAACCACTCTCGCCTGCGACCACACGGCGCCAGTCGCCGGGAGCATCGCATCCGAACCTGCGGGGTGCAGTTCAGCCTCGGGACGAGTTTCTGCGAAATGCGGTGGCGCATGTGCCTGTGCGCCATGTCGCGGCTCTGGGCCTCCTGCCCCACAGGTTCAGAGGCGGACAGGCGCGCCCTGTCGGCCGGTGGCAGGAGCGGAACGAGTGTCCCAGCGTTCGCCGGGCTGCCTACAGATTGCGCCCGTGACCCGTGCCCTGCCCCGTGCGACGCTGAGCCGCCGACCAGTCGGCTGCACAGAGCTCCATGTCGTAGAAGAGCAGATAGGTGCGCCCGCCCTCCCTGCGGTAGTACTGGCGCATGTCAGAGTACACGGGCTCTTCGAGAAAGGCGAGCGATTCGCTTTCATCCAACAGGCGGTAGTGTTGTCCGACCCTGCGGAAGCCACACTTCTCATAGGCGCGTTGGGCGCGGCGGTTGGTCGCGGCTACCTGCAGGCGTACGGAGGCAAAGACCCGCTCTTCGAATCCCTGGCGCAGCAGAGTCTGCAGGGCGTCGGTGCCGAGACCCTGCCCGCAGAACTCGGCGCCCAGAAAGATGCTCAGCTCCGGCGACGCCCCCTTCTGTGCCCCGACAAGGCCGACCATGCCGATCACCCGGCCCTCAAGGTCAACGACAGCATAGCGCTCCACGAGGGGATCGAGGGCCTCGAGCTCAAACCACAGGTCCTTCCCCAGAAGGCGCCAGGGGAAGCGGTTCCAGGAGAGGTAGAGCGGATCAGTGAAGGGGGTCCAGGTCTCGATTTCGTCCAGATCGGCCCGGGACAGGGGTCTGACGATCACCCGTGTACCGCGCAGGAGCATTTCGTACCAGCTCCCTCCAGATGGGCCAGGCCATGATGCCCCGGATCCGGGTGCGGCCTGGCGAGCAGCGCTCCTGTTAGAAGTGTAGGCGCTATGGAAGGGCGTGTCAATCTGTGCCCATGGGCTGACTGCCCAAACCTGCATTCTTCGAGCCGTGCCTCTCAGCAAAGAGCCCTGGGACGTCCGCACCATCCCAGGGCTCCGGATTGTGACCCGATGGCGAAGAGCGACTACCGCCTCAGATTGTAGAACGCCTTCATCCCCGGATACACGGCGATGTCGCCGAGCTCCTCCTCGATGCGCAGGAGCTGATTGTACTTGGCGATCCGGTCGGTGCGTGCAGGCGCACCGGTCTTGATCTGCCCGGCGTTGAGGGCAACGGCAAGGTCGGCGATGGTGGTGTCCTCTGTCTCGCCGGAGCGGTGAGATATGATGGCCGTCCATCCCGCTCGCTGTGCCGTCGTCACCGCCGCGATCGCCTCGGTGAGGCTCCCGATCTGGTTGACCTTGGTGAGCAGGGAGTTGCAGCTCTTCTCCTCGATGGCCCGCTCGATGCGGGCGACGTTGGTGACGAGCAGATCGTCGCCGACGATCTGGACGCGGTCGCCGAGGCGGGCGCGTAGCTTTTTCCAGTGCTCCCAGTCGTCCTCGGCGAGGCCATCCTCGATGGAGATGATCGGGTACTTTTCAACCCAATCGGCGTAGAACTCGATCATCTCGTCGCCGGAGAGGACGCGTCCCTCCCTTGCGAGATGGTACTGACCGTCCCTGTACAGCTCGGTCGCCGCCGGGTCGAGGGCAAGGTAGATGTCCTGCCCCGGCCGGTAGCCGGCCTTCTCGATGGCGGCCAGGATCACCTCGACCGCTTCGGCGTTGGAGCCCAGAGAGGGCGCGTATCCTCCTTCATCGCCCACGTTGGTATCGTAGCCGCGGCTCTTGAGCACGGCCTTGAGGGCATGGTACACCTCTGCACCCCAGCGCAGCGCCTCGCGAAAGCTCGGCGCCCCAACCGGCATGATCATGAACTCCTGCAGGTCGGTCGAGTTGGCGGCATGCTTCCCGCCATTGAGGATGTTCATCATCGGCACCGGAAGCGTGCGCGCGCTGACACCGCCAATGTACCGGTAGAGGGGTAGCCCGAGGGCCTCGGCGGCGGCGTGCGCTACGGCGAGGGACACGCCGAGGATGGCATTGGCGCCCAGCTTGCTCTTGTTGGGCGTGCCATCCAGACCGATCATGTGCAGGTCGATGCCGGTCTGGTCCAGGGCGTCCCACCCCAAGAGAGCCTCGGCGATGGTGATATTCACGTTCTCCACCGCCTGCTGGACGCCCTTGCCGCCGTAGCGGCTCTTGTCGCCATCGCGCAACTCGAGGGCCTCGTACTGGCCTGTCGATGCGCCCGAGGGCACCATGGCGCGGCCGATGGCACCCCCGGATAGCTCTATCTCTACCTCCACCGTCGGATTGCCGCGCGAGTCGAGCACCTCGCGAGCGACGATGTCTTCAATGAGGGTCATCCGCGGTCTCCTTTCGCACTCCAGTCTGCATGTGCGGCGCGCTGGTCTTCCTGCGCGCCAGACGTTCGGGTACCCTATCCCCGGCCTCGGTTCCCGCGGCGCTGCGGGGAAAGGGTGGACTCTCCTTGCAGGCATGTTGGCGGGCGCCGAAGCGGCCCGCCAACCCTCCCAAATCTCCAACCCGTCCCGGGCCTCGGCCGGCCCGAGCGGCCGCGCCTCAGCTCCGCGGCCTACTTCACCAGCCCGATGTCCTTGTAGAGGGCCGCAAAGTCAAAGCTCGTCTCCAGCAGACGCTCGAACCGCAGGATCTTCTTTTCCTGGTGGAAGCGCGTCTTGCCAAAGAACTGCTCGATGATCTCGACCGTGGTCAGCGTATCCTTGCGCACCAGGATCATGGGTACGCCGACCTCCTCGGCCCGATCCAGGATGATGGGACTCGGCTGCACGTTGCCCGTCAGGATCAGGCACTTGGTCGAGGTCTCCAGGGCAGCAAGCTGGATATCAGGTCGGTCTCCGCCGGTGATAACGGCCTTGTTCGGCTTGCGGCGGAAGTAGCTCAGCGCCGAGTCCACGCTCATCGCGCCGACCATCAGGTTCTCGACCAGCTCGTCCACACGATCGGCGCAGCAGAGAATCTCGCCGCCGAGGACCTCGGCCAGCTCGCGCACGCTGATGGAGAGGAGGACGCGCTCCTGCGGTAGGACGGCGTAGACCTTGATCCCGCGCTGCTCCAGGAAGGGCACCACAGTGCTGCGCACAAAGTCGAGCTTGGGGCGCGGCACCGAGTTGATCACTGCCCCCAGCATGCTCGTGCGCAGCACGGACTTGGCACCCAGGATCTCGTCCACGACCGAGACGGTGTTGTACTTGACGACCACCAGCTCTTTGGCCCGGAGGAGCGAGGAGACCTCGTAGCTGGGCAGCCCAAGCATGAACCCCTCCATGAGGCTCGAGCCACCCTCGAGGATCATCACGTCCTTCTCCTCGGAGACGGTCGCAAAGGTTTCCTCAAGACGGCGCACAAAGTCGTTCTTCTCGCCCCGGAGCGTGGCCTCGACATCGGCCGCGTCCAGGCAGATGGGCGCGAGCGCCGTGACCGGCTCCGTCAGGCCGAAGGTGTGCTTCATGAACTCGGCATCCTGGTCGATGCAGACCCCGCCGGTGCGCAGGGCGTTCGTGCTCACGGGCTTCATGTAGCCTACGCGGTAGCCGTCTCGGATAAAGCGCTTCCCGAGCCCAACGCATAGCGCGCTCTTGCCCGAGAAGGTCTCCGGGGACGTGACGTACAACGTAGCCATCAGGAAATCCTCCTCTCCGAGTAACCTAGGGATAGAGCTAGGAACTCAGCACCAGCCGCATGTCGACCGCCACTGCCCCCGCCCCGGCTTCACGGACGAGAAGCGGGTTCACATCCAGCTCGACGATCTCTGGAAAATCGGTGACCAGCTGTGAGATGTGCAGGATGGTATCTGCGATGGCATCCAGGTCAGATGCGCGCTCCCCACGGACACCCTGCAGGAGGTGATATGAGCGAATCTCGCTGATCATCTCCCGCGCTTCCAGCTCCGACACCGGCGCGATTCGGAAGGTCACATCCTTGAGGACCTCGACGTAGATGCCGCCCAGCCCAAACATGATCATGGGGCCAAACTGCGGGTCGCGGCTCATGCCGATGATCGTTTCCTTGGCGCCGGTCACCATCTCCTGGACCTGCACGCCCCATATCTGGGCATCGGGCATGTAGCGGGTCGCCCGATACACGAGCAGGTCGAAGGCATCGCGCACGTCGCTCGCGCCCATCACCCCGACCTTGATGCCACCGATATCGGACTTGTGCAGGATGTCCGGCGAGGCAATCTTCATGACTACGGGATAGCCGATCTCCTCGGCATAGCGCACCGCCTCCTCAGCAGTCGCGGCCAGCCTGGACTTGGGCACCCGCAGGCCGTAGGCCTCGGCCACCGCCCGCGCCTCTGTATCCCCGAGGGTCAGGCGCCCCTCCTCGCGCACGCGCGTAAAGGTCCGTTGCACCGCTTCGCGGTTCACCGTGAATTGCCTGACCTCCGGAATCGGCCGGTCGAGCCAGCGGCGATAGTCCATCATGGCCCTGAAGGCCCCCGCCGCCCGCTCCGGGAAGGGATAGTTCGGCACCCCCTCCTCAGTGAGGATGCGGATCCCGGCCGAGACCTTTTCCTCACCCATAAAGCAACCGACGACCGGCTTGTCGTAGAGCCTGGAGAGTCTCCCGACCTCCCGGGCCGTCTCCTCGATCCGGGTCATGACCTGTGGCGTCAGGATGACCAGCAGCCCGTCGACGTTCGGGTCCTCCAGCGCCCTCTGAATGGCAAAGGCATACCTGTCGGACAGAGCATCCCCGAGGACGTCGATCGGGTTGTAGGTGTTTGCGGCTGGCGGAAGCTTCCCCTGCAGCGCCTCAATCGTCTCTTTCGTCAGCGGGGCCAGCTTCAGGCCCGCAGACTCGAGCGCGTCGGTCGCCATGATCGCCGGGCCGCCAGCATTCGTGACTACCGCAATGCGATTGCCCTTGAGCAGCGGCTGGTAGGCGAAGGCGATAGCATAGTCGAAGAGGTCCTGAATGGACGTAGCGCGAAGCACCCCCGCCTGCCTGAAGGCGGCGTCGTAGGCCCGGTTTGAGCCGGCGAGCGACCCGGTGTGTGACGACACCGCGCGCGAGCCGGCTTCAGTGTTGCCGGACTTGACGGCGATCACCGGCGTCCGCCGCGTGACGCGGCGTGCGACCTCCATGAACCGGCGCCCATCCCTCAGGCCCTCGACATAGGCGATCATGACCCTGGCATGCGGGTTCCCGTCCCAGGCCTCCAGGAGATCCACCTCGTCGACGTCCGCCTTGTTTCCGAGGCTCACAAAGTAGGAGAACCCGATGTTGTTGGCCAGCGCCCAGTCCAGGATGGCCGTGCATAGCGCTCCGGATTGCGACATGAAGGCGATGCCGCCCTGCGGCGGCTGCCCGGCCGCGAACGAGACGTTCATCGGCTGCACGGTGTCGATGATGCCAAGACAGTTCGGACCGACTATACGGATGCCATACTCCTTGGCGATGGCGACGACCTGTCGCTCAAGCTTGATCCCTTCGAGCCCGGCTTCCTTAAAGCCCGCCGTGATGATGACGACGCCCTTGACCCCCTTCTCCCCACACTGCCTCATCACGTCCGGCACGGCCTTGTTGGGGACGACGATGACCGCCAGGTCAATGGGCCCGGGCACATCCAGGACCGTCGGGTAGGCTTTGAGTCCCAGGATCTCGTCGGCCTTGGGGTTGATGGGATAGACCTGACCCTTGTACCCGTACTGCAGCAAGTTGCTCAGCACGCCGTAGCCCAGCTTGCCGGGCTCGCGCGCCGCGCCGACGACGGCAATGGCCCGCGGCGCGAAGAACATATCCAGCATTGCGATACCCCCAGATACGATTGGATGGCGGACTCGGAGGGATTCTACGCTTTCGGGCCAGGTTAGGCAAATAGTGATGGATTTCACGAGCGGAGCGAGCCCGATGCTGGCATGCCGAGCCGGTGCTAGCATGCCACAGGTGCGGAAGCGTGTCAAACGGTGGCAACTCCGTACGTGCTCAGAATCGGGTTCAGCAACATGTGATTGAGAGGGGGGTTGGGTGAGGGCACTCTGGAGTTGCAGCACATCGCGGCTGCCGCTCGGCGTGTTCCGAGCAGCAGTGTGGGCGGGTGGTCCGCTGAGATCGGCGCCGCGGCGCTATCTCATGCCCCGTGATGCTCTGCAGCCCGACTTGTGTGTAATGCAGAGCGCGCCGCGGG
>JAIMBM010000083.1 GCA_023511475.1 Anaerolineae bacterium | reverse complement strand
CATCTACCCCCTTCCCCAGGCGGA
The DNA here is from genome assembly GCA_023511475.1 of Anaerolineae bacterium. Lineage (GTDB taxonomy): Bacteria > Chloroflexota > Anaerolineae > SpSt-313 > SpSt-313 > SpSt-313. The sequence goes on along the minus strand of JAIMBM010000083.1, from coordinate 9,126 downwards.
CGCCGGGGCGGCCGCCTGGGGAAGGGGGACAGGGGGAATGGGTTCCGCACCGAGCCGCCGCGAAGCCAATCCCGACGGGCAGGGCCACGAGGAGCCTGCCTCCGCGCTAGGCACTGAACGCGAGCCTGAACAGCTACGTATGCAGGGATACTTGCCCAGCGCAGTCAAGAGCAGAAGCCAGGCTGGCTTCAGGGGATTGACAAAGGCCACGCTTTATGCTATATTAGGGCAGTACACAGTGTGCAGTACACTGTATGCAATCACCTTCCTCTGGGAGCAGTGGATGGAGCCTCCCATTCTGACACCGATTGCACCGAATCACCTCCTGGCGAGCCAGGTTACCGACCGGTTGCGACAGGCGATCATCCAAGGCAAGCTGTGCCCCGGCGAGCACCTCCCCGAGATCAGCCTCGCCCAGCAGTTGGGGGTGAGCCGAAGCCCGGTGCGCGAGGCGCTGCGTCTGCTGGAGCGCGAGGGGCTGGTCGTGAGCGTCCCGAACCGTGGTTGCTTCGTGCGCGAGTTCAGCGCGCACGATATCGACGAGATCTTTGCCCTGCGAGTCGCCATTGAGAGTCTCGCCGCTGAGTGGGCGATGGATCGCCTCGATGAGGCTGATCTGGAGGAGATGGCGAACCTCCTCGAGGCGCAGCGCGAGGCCGCCGTGCAGGGCGATATGGAGCGCCTGAACCAGGTCGACGTCAGTTTCCACGAGTACGTCTGCCGGCGGTGCGGGCACTCGCGGCTCGTGCCGATCTGGGAGGGCATTCGGAGTCAGTGCCTGATGCTCTTCCACCTGCGTCTGCGAGCCTACCCGGATTATGTGCCCCGGACCGTCCTCTCCGACCATCAGAGCTTCCTGGAGGCGTTCAGACAGCGTGACCTCGCCAGGGTCCTGGCCCTGCATCGGCAGGTCAACCAGCGCGTGGTGCGCGAGATCAAGCAGGTATTGACCAAGCTGGCTGCCGGAGAACAGCCAGCGCCCGAACACTGACCTGGAACGGATAAAGAGAAAGCCCGCTCCCCTCTGGCACAGGCAAGCGAGCTTTCTCCGGGGCCGGTTCGCAAGGCACCGCCCAGCCGCGTTCTGAGGGCGGCGGGCCATGGCTTGCTGGCCGCTCCTTTGATGTATTGTAGCACAGACAATACATCGCCTCAAACGGATACGCCAATGGACACCGACACTCCAGCGCTCCGCGACCTGGAACGCATGGCAGCGACGATCCGCTGCGACATTATCCGCATGATCCACCGGGCGGGGGCAGGGCATCCCGGCGGTGCCTTATCGGCCGCAGACCTCGTCACGGCGCTGTACTTCCGCGTCATGCGGCTCGATCCCCGCAATCCCTCCTGGCCGGCGCGCGACCGCTTCATTCTTTCCAAGGGGCATGCCTGCCCCGTCCTCTACGCAGCACTCGCGCGGCGCGGCTACTTTCCGCTGAGTGAGCTCGATACGCTCCGCCAGTTGGGCAGCCGGCTGCAGGGCCACCCGGATATGCTCAAGACCCCGGGCATCGACATGACCGCCGGTTCCCTGGGTCAGGGGCTCTCTGCGGGGCTCGGCATGGCGCTGGCCGCGAGAGTCAAAGGCCTCGATATTCACGTGTACGTGCTTGTAGGGGATGGCGAGGTCCAGGAGGGCCAGGTCTGGGAGGCGGCCATGGCTGCCACCAAGTGGCAGACGGCGAACCTTGTGGCGCTGCTCGACTGCAATCGGCTACAGAACGACGGAGAGGTCGCTGGCATTATGCCGGTCGAGCCCCTCGCTGCCAAGTGGCAGGCCTTCGGCTGGGAGGTGCGCGAGATCGACGGCCACAATATGCGGGAGATCGTCGAGACTCTCGAAGACGTCCGCGACCACGCTGTGCGGCCGACCGCCATCCTTGCCCATACCACCAAGGGGTGCGGCGTGTCCTTCATGGAGAACGTTCCTGGCTGGCACGGACGCGCGCCCAACGACGAGGAAGCCGAGCGGGCGCTTTGCGAGCTGCGGAGGCGGCTAGATGGCTGATATGCCCACCTACCCTACGCGCTACGCCTATGCGGAAGCCGTCCAGGAGCTTGCTGCAGCCAACCCCGACGTCGTGCTGCTCAACGCCGACGTGGCCAAGTCGATGCGCACTAACGAGTTCGCAGAGCGCTTCCCGGACCGCGAGTTCAACTTTGGCATCGCCGAGCAGAACATGATGGCTGCAGCCGCTGGGATGGCGACGGTCGGGCTGATCCCCTTCGTCTCGACCTACGCCGTCTTTGCCAGCATGCGCGCCTGTGAGCAGGTGCGCACCATGATCTGCTACCCCAGGCTGAACGTCAAGATTGCCGCTTCCCATGGAGGTCTCACGCCCGGTCAGGACGGCGTGACTCACCAGGGGCTCGAGGACATGGCCCTGATGCGATCCCTCGCCGGCATGACCGTCATACAGCCCGCCGATGCAACCAGCACGCGGAAAGCCGTGTGGGCTGCGGCAGCCCATCCAGGGCCCGTATACCTGCGCCTGACGCGCGACCCGGTGCCCGTCCTCTACGACGACAGTCTGCAGTTTGAGATCGGCCGGGCGATCACCCTGCGCGATGGCGAGGATGCTACCATCATCGCCATCGGCGATATGGTGGCACTGGCAGTGGAAGCCGCCGACATGCTTGAGGCGGAGGGACTGGAGGTCGGGGTACTTGACATGCACACCCTCAAGCCCCTGGATGAGGCGGCGGTCGTGCGTGCGGCGCGGGCTACCGGGGCCATCGTCACGGCCGAGAACCACACCCTCTTCGGCGGGCTGGGGAGTGCAGTTGCCGAGGTGCTGGGCGAGCAGTGTCCGGTCCCGCTCTCGCGCGTCGGGCTCGGCAACACCTTTGCAGAATCCGGCCCTTACAGGGAGCTGCTGGTCAAGTATCGGATGTCCAGCGTCGATATTGCTGCGGCAGTGCAAACGGTGGTGAGCCGGAAAGACCGGGTTTGCAGCGGGTAGTGTGCTGCCGGCAAGCGGTGTGCCAGGCGGAGCCGCAGCGGCACGGCGACCGTCTGTCGGAGCCGGGGGCGTGGCTGCCACGCGAAGCGTCCGACTGCGCCTGCAACGCCCGGGGCCCTCATGGCTCAGCAGCGTGGCAGGGGACGGGCGCGGGCGATCCGGCCACCTGGTCTGCACCAGTAGCCCGGGCAGCCATTGGGCATCGGCGCTGCCGGGCCTCAGGCGAAAGGAGGTGAGCTGGGCTGAGACGCGCTACCGACACAACAGCTTCCGGCAAAGAGCACGCGATCGGCGGGAGAGACCCGCGCAGGCCGGTAAACGGCCAGGGGAAAGGAGAACACACATGTCCGCCAAAGTGACGCGAAGGCGCTTTCTGCGCGCTGCGGGGCTGCTTGGTGCTGGCGCAGGCCTCGCCGCCTGTGCGCCCCGGGTTGTGGAGAAGGCCGTCGAAGTCGAGAAAGAGGTCACCCAGGTCGTCGAGAAGCAGGTGACCAAGGTAGTGCCAGGCACGACGATCCAGTTCTGGACGATGAACTATGGTGACCCGGCCCAGTGGCTCGACATGTTCAAGAAGCACGCGACCGAGTTTCAGGAAAAGACCGGCATCGGCGTCGACGTGCAGATGATCAACTGGGCTCAGGGAATGAACACCTGGCTGCTCGTCGCGCGCGGCGGAGCGCACCCAGACTGCGCCGACATGTACTGGCTGCACTCTTTCGCGTCGATCGGTGGCAAGGAGTATGGCCCCCTGCCCATCACCGAGTACCAGCAGGAGTACTGGCCCGACCTGAAAGAGCGCTTCTTCGAGGGCTCACTGAAGGATGTCTACTGGCAGGGCGAGTTCTACGGCATCCCGTGGCGCGGCGACATCCGACCCATGATCTACCGCGTCGACTTTCTCGAAGAGGCGGGCTTCAGCAAGCCGCCGGAGACCTGGGAAGAGCTCCGTGAGTACGCCAAGGCGCTGACTGTGCGGGACAGCCATGGCAACGTTCTGCGCTGGGGCTTTCTCCCTGGTGGTGCCAACCCCTGCCAGAACTTTATGCCGTGGGTCTGGCAGGCAGGCGGCGAGTTCATGACCGCAGATGGCAAGACGGCAACCATCGACACGCCGGCGATGGCGGAAGCCCTCGAGTTCCTGTACCAGCTACAGAACGTCGACAAGGTCATCCCGCCCGAGTGGCTCGAGCCCAGCTTTGCGCCCATGGACTACTTTGCCGCTGACAAGGCCGCCATCGTCTTCCAGGTGCCGGACGACTGGGCGAAGAACCTCGAGCGCGACTATCCCGAGTTGGACGGCAAGTGGGCCTACGAAGTCCCGGTCAAGAACAAGACACGAGCCTGCTACTCTGGCGCCGGGTACTGGGGCTGCCTCCGTGGAACTACCCGTGTCGAGGAGGCGGTGCAGTGGATCCACTATCTGAGCCAGGACTCGATCATGACCGAGCTGTCGCAGTACCTGGGGCGGGTGAGCCCGAACAAGAACGTGATGAGCAACCCCTACTGGCAGGAGAAGGAGTGGCGCAAGAAGATCGTGGCCTGCCTGGAGCATGCCCACACCTCGCAGCATCCTTCTCCAGCCTGGAGCCGCATCATCGTGCACCAGCCCGGGGCTCCGATCTACGACATGGTCTACGAGGTGATGAACAACAACGTGCCCATCCCAGACGCCATAGCCAAGTGCCAGAAGCGCGTTCAGGAAGAGATGGACAAGGGGGCCTCGTAAGGTCTGCTGACGTTTGGGGGCTGCCGGCACCGGCAGCCCCCAAGCGCTCGCTTGCTTCCACGGAAGTGAGGCATCTCCATGGTCAGACGCAAGAATGCCTTCTGCTACCTGATGGTAGCCCCAATGCTCGCACTTGTCCTGGTCCTGGGCGTGTACCCCATGCTTCAGACGCTCGGCATGAGCGTTGTCCAGTACGACCTGATGCGCATTGCCAGGGAGGGTACACCTTTCGTCGGGCTGGAGAACTTTCGCCAGATCGCCGCCGAGCCGCGTTTTTGGATCGCCTTCCGCAATACGTTGGTCTTTGTCGCCATCGTTGTAGGGTGCGTGGTAGCTCTCGGGCTTTTTGTCGCACAGGTGCTGAACATGGACTTTCGCGGGCGTGGCATCTTGCGCTCACTGATCCTCGTCCCCTGGGTCACGCCGCCGGTTGTGTCTTCGGCCATCTGGATCTGGATGTACATGGCCGATCGGAGCCCGATCAATCAGGTCCTCATGTCGCTGGGCCTGCTGGATGCCCCAATCCGCTTTCTGACCGATGCGAGCAAGGTCTGGGGCCCCTTCAGTGTACCCATGGGTGCTGTCTCTTCGGTGCGTATCTGGAACGGCCTGCCCTTCGTAACGGTCATGCTCCTCGCAGGCCTCCAATCGATCCCCCACGAGGTGTATGAGGCCGCCGAGATCGATGGCGCCTCGGGCATCGCCAGGTTTCGATACATCACGCTGCCCATGCTGGGCCCGGTCCTCAGCGTGCTGGTCACCCTGCTGGCCATCGGCGGCATCGGGCACTTTGAGATGAACTATATCATGACCCTCGGAGGGCCGAACGATCTCACGAATGTTCTGAGCGTCCTGGCGTACCAGTCGGCCTTCACTTTCTATCGCTTTGACCTCGGCGCGGCGATCAGCGCCATCATTCTTCTGAGCACGGGCACTGTAGCGGCATTCTACATCCGGGCCCAGCTGCGCGGCACGGGGGCTGGCTGAGCTGGCGAGGAGGCAGGGACGAGATGAGTATGCGAATGCAGAGCGCGACGATGCCTTGGCAGAGCCGGCGCATGCGGCGGGCAGCGACGAGCCTGATCGCCGCACTGTTCATGGCCGGAGTCCTGGTCTTCGTCCTGATGCCTTTCTACTGGATGCTCAAGAGTTCCTTCCAGACCAACAAAGAGATACTGGCCATGCCTCCCATCTGGTTCCCGAGGACGTTCTCGCTGGAGGCTTACGAGAAGGCGATGAAGGTCATCCCCTTCACGCGCTACATCGTCAACTCGCTCTTCACAGCCATGGCCACGACCCTGATCTCAACCAGCCTCGCGGCCATGGGCGCCTACGCGTTGGCGCGCTACCGCTTTCCAGGCGACACCCTGATCCTCGTCGTCGTCATGTTCACCCAGCTGATCCCGGCCATCACGCGCCTTTTCCCGATCTACTTCACCTTGAAGGGGCTTGGCCTGCTCAATAGCTATCAGGGCCTCATTATCGCCTACACCAGCTTCTCGCTGCCTTACGCAGCCCTGATCCTGCGGGGCTACTTCCAAGGCTCCTACCCACTCGAGCTCGAGGAGGCTGCGCTGATCGACGGCTGCGGATATTTCTCGGCTTTCCTGCGCATCGTGCTGCCCATATCCATCCCAGGTATCATCGCCGTGGCCACATTCGCCTTTCTCGGAGCGTGGAACGACTTTCTCTGGTCGAGCATCCTGCTCACTCGAGGTGAGATGAAGACCATCCAGGTGGGAATCCGCGACTTTATGGGCGAGTTTGGCGCTGTACAGCGGGCCAATGCCTTCATGGCCAGTTGCGTGATGACCACGGTGCCGGCAGTGATCCTGTTCCGGATTGCTCAGAAGTACATGGTGCAGGGAATCAGCGCAGGTGCCATCAAGGGCTAGGTGACGAGATGACCGAGATCACCATCAGGGGACGTGAGTTCTTCCTCGACGGCAGACCAACCTATGCCGGGCGGGTCTTCGACGGCCATGCGGTCCAGGGGCTCTTGTTCAACGTGCGGGCCGTGCAGGCTACCTTCGACGATGCCAATCCCGAAACGCGGCGGTACTGGGCCTACCCTGATACCGGCGAGTGGGACCCGGAGCGCAACGTCGCCGAGTTCTGCGCTGCGCTGCCCTCATGGCGCGAGCACGGCGTCCTCGCCTTCACGATCAACTTCCAGGGAGGGGGCGCACTCTTTGCCCCGGAGATCTACGACCACTTTGACAACAACGGTTTCACCCCCCGCGGGGATGTCAGGCCCGACTACGGGGAGCGGATTGCCCGAGTCCTGGCGCGGGCCGACGAGTTGGGCATGGCGGTTATCGTTGGTCTCTTCTACTGCGCCCACCTGCGCAAGCTCGAGAATGAGCAGGCGATATGGCGTGCGGGCCATGAGGCCCTGGCTTTTCTCGAGAGCACCGGCCGCCGAAACCTGCTCATCGAAGTAGCCAACGAGGCTGACGTCTGCGTCCGGCGGTCTGGGTACGCTTTCTTCCATCCGGATCGCGTACACGAGATGATCGAGACCTACAGACGCGCCCACCCCGCCTTCCTGTACTCGTGCAGCCTCGGCGGGGTCAGCGCCGCTACCGGCGCGGGCATGCCGCCACCGTCGCTCATTGAGGAGTCGGACTATGTCCTCCTCCACGGGAATGGCGCACGCGAGGCTGAGCTCGCGGCCGCGATCGAAGCGGTGCAGTCGCACCCGGCGTACCGGAAGCGCCCGAAACCTCTCATGGTCAACGAGGATTCCCCAGGCCTGCCAAACCTCGAGGTCGCCTGGCGGAGGGGCGTCTCCTGGGGATACTTCGATCAGGGCTTTGGTGGAGCTGCGGCCTGGGCGGGGGATGCGTATGTGGACTATCGCGCGCGCCCGCGTGAGAAACGCTATGAGGAGCTGAGTGGCTTTCAGACGCCCCCGGTGAACTGGACCATCAACACCGACCTGAAGCGGGCTTTCTTCAGTCGCGTGGCCCGGATCACGGGCGCGAGGCCTTTCACGGTCTGCTCATAGTCGGAGGCCTGCTCCGAACGCAGTGCTGCGCAGGCAGCGCGAACTGGAAGGACCGCTGATGGACAAGCTGATTGTGACCGTAGCTCCCGCTGCGCCACCGGCAGTGCTCGACGCGCATCCTGACCTTCCCCGTACGCCCGAGCAGATTGCCGATGAGGTTGTGCGGGCCTGGCAGGCTGGTGCCGCCATTGTGCACCTGCACGTGCTGGATGAGGATGGCCGCCCCACCGTGGAGCTGGCCGCCTTCCGCCGCACCATCGCTCTCATCCGCGAGCGCTGTGACATCATTATCGAAGGCTCTACCGGTGGTCTCGGGACGCTATCAACTGCCGAGCGCTGCGTGGCGCTGCAAGCCGACATTGAGATGGCCTCGCTGAACCCTGGGTCGGTCAACTATGGCCGTCACGTCTACATCAACTCACCGGACGATATAGACTACTGGGTGAAGGAAATGCGGCGCCGGGGCATCAAGCCGGGCATCTCGGTCTTTGACGCGAGTTGGGTCGAAAATGCGCTCAGCTACGCACGAGATGGCCTGCTGGACGATCCTCTAGTCTTCAACTTTGTGTTGGGGCAACGCGGCGCGATGCCTGCGACCGTCCGCAATCTGCTGTACCTGGTTGAGAGCCTGCCGCCTGGCGCCATCTGGGAGGTCACCGGGCATGAGGGCCACGACCTGCAGGCGGGCGTATGGGCCATCGCCCTCGGCGGGCACGCCCGGGCCGGCTTTGAGGACGGCATCGATTACCGTCGGGGCGACAGGGCGCCCTCGAACGCCGCCCTCATCGAGCGGCTGGTCCGTATCGGGCGCGAGGCGGGAAGGGAGATTGCTACGCCTGCAGAGGCGCGGGCCCTTCTTGGGCTGCACCGCGCCGCGCCCTTGCCGTGAGAAGGCAATAGTGCCATGATTGGAGCTGTACCATGATCACGCGGGCTGAGTATGAGGCCGCCCGGGCGCGGGCCGCCGCACTGGTGGCTCAGGCGGGAATAGTGGCCCGACCGCATGAACTGGAGGCCATCGAAGTCGCGGACCTGGGCCTTGGCGAGCTGGCGCACACCGGCCTGCAGATACTCACACTCGTAAACACGCCCAACATCGGCGTCAAGGTCCTGGTCCTCTTTCCACACCAGACCTTTCCCGAGCATCGCCACCCATCCGTAGGGGATTATCCGGGCAAAGAGGAGACGTTCCGGTGCCAGTGGGGCGAGCTCTACTACTATAGCGTGGGTGAACCCGCCCCAGAGCCGAAGGCGAGCCCGCCCGCCCATCGCCGCCACACCTACACCGTGTGGCACGAGACGATACTGCGCCCCGGCGATCAGATCACCTCGCCGCCCAACACGCCCCACTGGTTCCAGGCCGGTCCCCACGGTGCGGTCGTATGGAGCTTTTCCTCCCGCGCAACCGATGCCGAGGATGTCTTCAC
>JAIMBM010000082.1 GCA_023511475.1 Anaerolineae bacterium | reverse complement strand
GCGCACAACTGTGCGCGGCTGGGGGCGGGGTTGGGGTGGGGGCGTCAGCGTGCCAGGTGCGCGACACGACCGCTGAGGAGCAATCGAGCCAGCGGTGAGGGACGAGGACCGCAAAAGGCCAAACTCCACCCCGCACAAAGCGCCCCCTCCCCCAAGTGGGCCACCAGGCCCACTTGGGGGAGGGGGCCACGGGGGTGGGGGACTTGGCAGCGTGCAGAGCAGTGCTGGGACGCGCACCCGACACAGCGCGGAGCAAGAAGCCGAACTCGACGGGAGCCAGCGCACGCCTTTCGGCAGGTTCCCATGCCCATCGCGTAGGCCGCTGCATGCTATGTCCCCTCCCCGGCGGGGATTGCCGGCCGCTCGTCGGCCATGATGGCCGTTCCCTCAGCGCCGACATCGATCGGCATGGAGGCGAGGTGCTCGTACTTGCGCCAGCGCTCGAGCACGGCCCGCTGCGCCTCCGTGAGCAGGCGCTCGGCTACCTCCGGATGGCTCTGGGCGAGCATGCGGTAGCGGTTCTCGTTGTAAAAGTACTCGCGCAGAGGGATGCTCGGCGCCTTGGAGTCGAGTTGCAGGGGATTGCGCCCCTGCGCCCGCAGGCGCGGATCGTAGCGATAGAGCGGCCACGCGCCCGACTCGACGGCGAGCCTCTCCTGATCCATGCCCAGGGCCATGTTGATGCCGTGGGCGATGCAGGTCGAGTAGGCGATGATCAGCGCCGGGCCCTCGTAGGACTCCGCCTCCAGGAAGGCCCGGGTGGCCTGCGTGTCGTTGGCGCCCATGGCGACCTGAGCCACGTAGACGTACCCGTAGGTCATCGCCATCGTGCCGAGGTCCTTCCGGGGCGTAGGCTTGCCGCCAGCGGCGAACTTGGCGACCGCCCCCAGCTCGGTAGCCTTGGAAGCCTGCCCGCCGGTGTTCGAGTACACCTGCGTGTCCAGCACGAGGGCCTTGATGCTGCGGCCGGTCGCGAGGACGTGATCGAGCCCGCCAAAGCCGATGTCGTAGGCCCAGCCATCCCCGCCGACGGCCCACACGCTCTTGCGAACCAGGGCATCCGCAACGCTGAGGAGGTTGCGAGCCTGCGGGTCGGTGAGGCGGTCGAGGCGGGTCTTGAGCTCGGCGACCCGGGCACGCTGGGCCTCGATGCCGGCGTCATCGCTCTGGTCGGCGGAGAGCAGCGCCTCGGCGAGGTCGGCGCCGATCTTGCCGCGGAGCGTCTGCACCAGGTCGCGGGCGTAGGCAGCCTGTCGATCGACCGCCAGCCGCATACCCAGGGCGAACTCGGCATTGTCCTCAAACAGCGAGTTGCTCCAGGCGGCACCGCGGCCGGCCCGATTCTCGGCCCAGGCCATCCCCGGGAGGTTGGCGGTGTAGATGCTGCTGCAGCCGGTGGCGTTGCCGATGTAGAGCCGGTCCCCGAAGAGCTGGCTAAGCAGGCGGATGTAGGGCGCCTCGCCGCAGCCAGCGCAGGCGGAGTGGAACTCGAAGAGCGGCTGGCGCAGCTGGACGTTCCGGGTGACGGCATAGTTGAGGCCGTAGGGCACGATCTCGGGGAGCGTCTCGAAGAAGGCCCAGTTGGCTCTCTCGCGCTCGCGGATCGGCAGCAGGGGCTCCATGTTGATGGCCTTGCGACCGACCGCCGTCTTGTCCCGCGCAGGGCAGACGTTCACACAGACGCCGCAGCCGGTGCAGTCCTCGACCGAGACCTGGATGGTGTAGCGCTTGCCGGCCAGCTCGGGGTCGCGCCAGCGGGCGGCGATGGACTTGAAGCCGGGGGGCGCGCCGGCTAGGGCGCTCTCGTCAAAGACCTTGGCGCGGATGACGGCGTGCGGGCAGTAGAAGGAACAGCGCCCGCACTGGATGCAGACCTCCGGCAGCCAGACAGGCACCTCGAGGGCGAGGTTGCGTTTCTCCCAGCGGGTCGTGCCGCGGAGGAAGGTCCCATCCTGCGGCAGCGCACTCACCGGCAGCTCGTCGCCGAGCCCGGCGATGATGGGGCCCGTCACGCGCTGCACAAACTCGGGCGCCTCCGGCGGCACCGGTGGCAATGGCTCGATGGTGCCCGTGGCCCGCTCGGGCACGGGTATCTCGTACAGCCGGGCGAGGGCGGCGTCGACCGCGGCCAGGTTCTTGGCGACGACGGCCGCGCCGCGCTTGCCGTAGGTCTCTTCGATGCTGCGCTTGATCTCGGCGATGGCCTTCTCCCTCGGGAGGATGCCGCTGATGGCAAAGAAGCAGGTCTGCATGACGGTGTTGATACGGTTTCCGAGGCCGACCTCCGCGGCCACCTGATAGGCGTTGATGGCAAAGACCCTCAGGCGCTTCTCGATGATCTGCTCCTGCACGGGCCGGGGGATCCGGTCCCAGGTCTCCTCGGGCGGGTAGGGGGTGTTGAGGAGCAGCGCGGCTCCGGGCGCGGCGCCATCGACGACACGGAAGCGCTCGAGGAAGCCGAACTGATGGACGCCGACGAACTGTGCCCGCCGGATCAGATAGGTGCTGCGGATGGGGTGCGGACCGAAGCGGAGATGCGAGATGGTGTGCGCGCCCGCCTTCTTGGAGTCGTAGACAAAGTAGCCCTGTGCATAGAAGGGGGTGTTGCGGCCGATGATGGCGATCGAGTTCTTGTTGGCGCCGACCGTGCCGTCGGAGCCGAGGCCCCAGAAGACGGCGCGCCGGACGTCATCCGGCTCGATGTCGAACCCGGGCTCGTAAGGGATGCTGGTGCGGGTCACGTCGTCGATGATGCCGACGGTGAAATGGTTCCGGGGCTCGTCGCGGGCCATCTGATCAAAGACGCCTTTGATCATGGCCGGCGTCACGTCCTTCGAGGAGAGGCCATAGTGCCCGCCGATAGCGAGCGGCGCCGACGGGAGCTGGCCGGACGCGCGCCCCTCGCTGATGGCGGTGACTACGTCCTGATAGAGCGGCTCGCCGGCGGCTCCGGGCTCCTTGGTGCGGTCGAGGGCAGCGATCACCCGGACCGAGGGCGGGAGGACCTGCAGGAAGTCGTTGACCGAGAAGGGACGGTAGAGCCGGACCTTTACGAGGCCGACTCTCTCGCCCTGCCTCAGGAGGTACTCGACCGTCTCCTCGGCAGTCTCGGCCGCCGAACCCATGAGGACGAGGACGCGCTCGGCATCCGGTGCGCCGACATAGTCGAAGAGACGGTATCGCCGGCCGACGACCGTGGCGAAACGGTCCATGACGTCCTGCACGATTCCGGGTGTTGCCAGGTAATAGGGGTTGGCTGCCTCGCGGGACTGGAAGAAGACGTCCGGATTCTGGGCCGTGCCGCGGATGAAAGGCCGCTCTGGCGAGAGGGCGCGCTCCCGGTGGGCGCGGACCAGCTCGTCGTCGATCATGGCCCGCATCTGCTCATCGCTCAGCCGCTCGATCTTGTGGACCTCGTGGGAGGTGCGGAACCCATCAAAGACGTGTAGGAAGGGGACACGGGATTGCAGCGTGGCCGCCTGGGCGATGAGGGCCAGGTCCATCACCTCCTGCACCGAGTTGGCGAAGAGCATCCCCCAGCCGGTGCTGCGGGCGGCCATGACATCGGAATGGTCGCCAAAGATAGAGAGGGCATGGGTGGCCACGGTGCGCGCGGCGATGTGAAAGACGGTGCTCGTCAGCTCTCCGGCGATCTTGAACATGTTGGGGATCATGAGGAGCAGGCCCTGGCTGGCGGTGAAGGTGGTGGTGAGGGCGCCGGCCTGCAGCGCGCCGTGCACGGCCCCGGCCGCGCCGAGCTCGGACTCCATCTCGATGACGAGGGGCACCGTGCCCCAGAGGTTCTTGCGGCCCCACGCGCTCCACTCGTCGGCGTGCTCGCCCATGGGAGAGGATGGCGTGATCGGGTAGATGGCTATGACCTCGTTGGTCTTGTGGGCGACATAAGCAGCGGCCTCATTGCCGTCGATGGTGACTAGCTCACGCGCCACATCGCCTCCTCGCGCAGTATGATGGACCATGTTACGGCGCCGGGCCGGGTCCGTCAACCCGATTCCTGCTGGGGCGCCCCTGCTCTTCTTCGCCCGGCGGCACAATTGTGGTATACTTCACACGTTCTTCCCCGGCGGATGGGGGCCGTCCTGGTCCGGCCTGTACCGGGCGCACAGGCTGGTCTTTGGTCAAGGAGGGTGGAGCATGCCGGACTATCTCAGCAGGTATCAGCAGTCGCTCGTGGCCAAGGACGTCTTCAGCATCACCTGGGAGCTCGTGCCCGGGCGGGGCGCCTTCGAGAAGGCGCAGGCGGAGGTGATCGCATCGGCCGAGCTTGCGGCCAGGGGCGGCAAGGTCCACGCCCTGACCCTGACCGACAACCCCTCCGGCAACCCGGCCATCTCGGCCGAGATGCTGGGCGCGGAGGTGAATCGGCTGGGCATCGAGCCGCTCGTCCACTTTACCTGTAAGGACAAGAACCGCAATGAGCTCGAAGCGCTGCTACATGGCCTCGAGCGCGCCGGGGTCCGCAACCTGCTGGTTATGACGGGCGACTATACCAACAGCGGGCACAACGGGCGGGCAAAGCCAGTCTTTGACCTCGACGCGACGCAGCTTCTCGGGCTCATCGGGGACATGAACAAGGGTCTGGAGGTTCCCACCCTCCGAGGGACCAGCACGCTGGCGCCGACGCACTTTTTCGCAGGGGCGGCGGTCAGCCCCTTCAAGGCGCTCGAGGCGGAGCAGGTGACGCAGTACTACAAGCTCAAGAAAAAGCTGGAGGCGGGCGCCCAGTTCATTGTCACCCAGCTAGGCTACGATGCGCGCAAGTTCCACGAGGTGCTCTTGATCATGAGGCACCTCGGGTACGGGCATGTGCCGGTGGTGGCCAACCTCTATGTCCTCACGCTGCCCGCCGCGCGGCTGATGAACAGGAACGGCGTCCCGGGTTGCGTGGTGACCGACAGGCTCCTCGCCCAACTCGAAGAGGAAGCGGCCGACAAGGCTACAGCGAAGGACAGGCGGCTGGAGCGCGCCGCCAAAATGTACGCCTGGATGAAGGGCATGGGCTTTGCCGGCGTGCACATCGGCGGGCACGGCCTGAAGTATGAGGACGTCGAGTTCATCATCTCCCGGGGCGAGGAGCTGGTTCCGAGCTGGCAGGACCTGGTCGGAGAGTTCGACTACCCCATGCCGGGCGGCTGGTACTATTTTGAGAAGGACCCGGATACGGGCCTCAACACTGAGACGCCGGTCGACCGTTCCGCGGGCCGTCCGGGCGTAGGCCTCGGATACCGCTGCTTCCGCCTGCTCCATGGGACGATGTTCGAGCCCAAGGGCATCCTCTTCCGGCCCATGAGCTGGTTGGCGCACGCGGTCGATGGCTCCCGGCTGGAGGACCTGTTCACGCGGCTCGAGCACGTCGGCAAGCAGGTCACCAACGAGTGCCTCCACTGTGGTGACTGTGCGCTCTTTGATGTCGCCTATCTCTGTCCCATGAGCCAGTGCCCCAAGGGGCAGCGCAATGGCCCCTGCGGCGGCGGGTATCAGGGCTGGTGCGAGGTGTACCCCGGAGAGAAGCAGTGCGTATGGGTGCGGGCCTACAACCGTCTCAAGCACTACGGTGAAGAAGCGGAGATCGCCTCGCGGCAGGTCCCTCCGCCCGACTGGGAGCTCTACCGTACCTCCTCCTGGCTCAACTACTACCTCGGCCGCGATCACACGGCGAAGAGGATAGGTATCAAGCCGCAGGAGAAAAAGGCGACATCGCGATGATGTCGTGCAGGAGGTCGGCGTGACGGACCGGCGGGGCCGGCGCCTGATCCTGCTGGCCCACTGCATTCTGAACCAGAATGCGGTCGTGCAGCCGCTGGCGAGGGCGCGCGCTGCGCTTGAGGGGGTGCTGCGGGGCTGCCTCGAGGGCGGGGTAGGGCTCGCGCAGCTTCCGTGCCCGGAGATGGCGGCCCGCGGACCGGAGCGCGCGCCCGACGACCGCCGAGGCTACGACACCCCGGCCTACCATACCCTCTGTCGGGAGCTTGTGGCGCCGCTGGTGGCGCAGGTACGTGCCTACGAGCGGGCGGGCTATACAATTGTGGGCCTGATCGGCATCGGCAACAGCCCCTCCTGCGGCCTGGATACAACCAACGAGGGCGGAGCCCGGCCCGGTCGGGGTGTGTTCATGGAAGAGCTGCTGGGGCTGCTGCCTGAGCTTCAGGGGCGCTACCTGGAGGTGCCGAGGCGATACGGGGAGGACCCCGAGGTTACCAGGGCCTTTGATGAGGAGGTGCGCCGCTTCTGCGCGGCGCGCGGCAGCCGCTGACAGGTCCCCGTTGTACTCACGCCCGGAGCCGGATCGGACCCGGTCAAATGGACACCCCGGTTCCTTCTGGCTATAATCGAGGCGCTTCAGCCTTGCCAGCCCGGTTTCCTCTTCCAAGGAGCAACTCAACATGCGAGCGATGTTCGTACACGGCCCACGGGACCTGCGGCCGGGTGAGATGCCCAGGCCTGAGCCCGGTCCCGGCGAGGTTCTCGTGCGGGTGCGAGCAGTCGGCATCTGCGGCTCCGATGTGCACACCTACGAGTATGGCGAGATCGGCGGGACGGTGATCCGGTCGCCGCTGGTTCTGGGGCACGAGCTTTCGGGTGTGGTGGAGGCCCTCGGCCCCGGGGTGCAGGGGCCGCCGCCCGGGACGCCCGTGGCCGTCGATCCGAGCTGCTCGTGTGGACACTGCGAGTTCTGCGTGGAGGGCGATCCGCACATCTGCCCGAGCATCCGCTTCTTTGGCAACTGGCCGCACCACGGAGGCTTTCGAGAGTACCTGGCCCATCCGGCGGATCTGGTGCATCCCTTGCCGGAGGGGATGAGCTTTGACGAGGGGGCACTTCTCGAGCCGATGGGCGTTGCGCTCTTTGTTGCTGACCTGGCCGGCATCCGCCTCGGGGACCGTGTGGCCGTCCTCGGAAGCGGCCCGATTGGGTTGCTGTGCGTCCAGATGGCCCGCCTCGCCGGTGCCGCAGAAGTCACGGCCACCGATGTGGTGGTCGAGCGCCTCGGCGCCGCCCGGCGCTTCGGGGCCGACATGGCCTGGAACGCGGCGACCGAGGATGTGGTGGCGAGGATCGTGGACCATACCGGGGGGCGCGGCGTCGACGTGGTCATCGAGGCGGCGGGCGCGCCGGAGACGGTCGAGCAGGCGATGGAGGTCGCCAAGCCGGGCGGGACGGTGGTGCTCGTGGGCATTCCCGCCGAGGATCGTGTGACCTTCAGGGCCTCGGTGGCCCGCCGCAAGGGTCTGACGATCAAGTACGACCGGCGCATGAAGCACACCTACCCGCGCTGCATCGCCCTGACGCAGGCGGGGCGTGTGAACCTGAAGGCGCTGGCAACCCATCACTTCCCCCTCGAGCGCCTTGGGGATGCCCTTGACCTGGTCATCCGCCGTGCCGATGGCGTGCTGAAGGCGATCATCGAGGTGTAGCGGCCTGTTGGGGAGGGCCTCATGTCTCAGGACCTTGTCGTCATCGGCGGAGGGCCGGGCGGGTACGTGGCCGCCCTGCGGGCAGCGCAGCTGGGTGCGCGGGTGACGCTGGTCGAGGCGGATCGCCTCGGCGGCGTCTGCCTGAACGTGGGCTGCATCCCCACCAAGGCACTGCTCGCGAGCGCCGGGGTCTACCACACCGTGGCTCGCGCGGCCGAGTTTGGGGTGCGGTGCAATGCCCCCGAGGTGGATTGGGCCGCCATGCAGGCGCGCAAAGAGCAGGTTGTCGCCAAGATGGTTGGCGGCGTGCGCATGCTCCTCGAGCGGGCGGGGGTTACGGTCCTCCCGGGCCGGGCGCGCTTCCTCGGGGCGGACCGGCTGGCCGTCTCAGGACCGGCGGGGGAGCAGATGCTCTCGGGAGGGCGGTTCATCATCGCCACAGGCTCTGCTCCGCTGCGCCTGCCCATTCCCGGTGCTGACCTGCCGGGTGTGCTGGATAGCACGGGGGCGCTATCCCTCGAGACCCTTCCGGAGAGCCTCCTTGTCGTCGGTGGTGGCGCCGTCGGGCTCGAGTTTGCCACGCTCTTTGCGACTCTGGGCGTGCGTGTGACGCTGGTGGAGATGCTGCCGCGGCTGGCTCCGTTGATGGATCGGGACGTCGGGGAAGCGCTCCGAACCGCGCTGGCCGTGCAGCGGGTCAAGGTGTACGTGAACACACGCATCGAGGCCATCGAGGCAGGGGATCGGGGTCTCGTGGCCAGGTTGCAGGGTGCGCAGGAAGGGCTGGCAGTCGAGGCCGAAAAGGTGCTCCTCGCTGCGGGCCGGCGGCCCAATGTCGAGGGCCTCGGCCTTGAGGAAGCTGGCGTCGCCTTTGATCGGAAGGGCATCCGGGTCGATGATCGCATGGCGACGAGCGTCGCCGGCATCTATGCCATCGGGGATGTCGTCGGCGGGTCGATGCTGGCGCACGTGGCCATGCATCAGGGCGTCGTGGCGGCGGAGAATGCCCTCGGCCACGAAGCGCACATGCGGTACAACGCGGTGCCGAGCTGTATCTTTACGCGGCCCGAGGCGGCGAGCGTGGGCCTGAGCGAGGAGGCAGCGCGCGAGCAGGGCTACGACGTGCGTGTGGGCCGCTTTCCCTTCAACGGCAACGGCAAGGCTGTCGCCCAGGGTGAGATCGAGGGCTTTGTCAAGGTCGTGGCCGAGGCACGCTATGGCGCGGTGCTCGGCATGCACGTCGTCGGTCCGCACGCCAGCGACCTTATCCTCGAGGGTGCCCTTGGGCTCACCCTGGAGACAACGCTCGACGAGATTGCTGCCACTATCCATGCCCATCCGACGCTGGGCGAGGCTGTCGCGGAGGCAGGCCTGGCTGCGCTGGGGCGCGCCCTGCACCTGCCGAAGTGACCGCTCAGGGGCGGATGGGGCTGTGGCCTGAACCTCCTGGCCCGGCGGACCAGACCCCCGCGTCGCCCCGACATGGGGGAACAGGGTTGCTCCGCCCTCTGCGGCGAATCTCACTGTCGGCGATGCCGCCCGCCTATTCCCCCGTTTCGGGGGTTCAGGTGCGGACAGGTGGCCCGATCGACGCGACCGAGGCACTCGAGGGACAGTGCCCCATCCCGCCGACGCCCTTTCCCGCCGCTGAGGCGGCGGGAAAGGGCGCGCTTTCTGTTATGGAGGGGCTCGACTTTGGCCTTTTCGGGGCGTACCCCTCGATGTCGCGCAGGGGCCGTTAGAAAGGCGCTCAAGGGGTCTGCATACGGGAACCC
>JAIMBM010000081.1 GCA_023511475.1 Anaerolineae bacterium | reverse complement strand
CCCCTCGAGTTTGGCCTTTTGGCGGTTATGGTAAAGCCCTGCGGCATCGTGCGCCCGGGAAGGCCCCACACCTAGGGGGCGCCGTGCGCTCGCCATACTACATGTAGGGGACTCGTCCAAATGGCCAAACGCAAGCCCCTTACAGGAAAAGCGCCCCCTTCCCCGCCGCGCAGGCGGCGGGGAAGGGGGCCGGGGGGATGGGGCAGAGCTGCGGAGGAGCGACCCCAGGGGTCGGAGATGGGAGATCCTGCCGACCGCAGGGGCAACGGCTTGGGCGGGAGGCCTTCCGTGAGCTGTGGGACGGCAAAGTTACCACCTATGGGGCCAGGGGGAGGGGTTCCCCAATAGATGGGTAATGGATAGCGCCGCGGCGGGGGCGGGGCGAGGGGCTAACCCCTGCTTTGCCGCCGGAGCGGCAAAGCAGGGAATGCCCCGAGGGGTGGCGGTACTCCCTTCGGAGAAGGCGCCCTCGCCTTGCCAAAGTCTCCGCCTATGGGGGAGCGGGGAGCGGGCAACACGTGGCAGCCGGCGCTGCCAGCATGCGAGTCCGAACAGTCACCCCGAAAAGGGTGCATCCGAGATGCGTCACCGCCTGGCTGCAGCCGGCTGTTTTGCTGGGCCGCGGCCCAGCCCTACCCCAACAACAGGTCCTGCACCGGGCTCGTGCGAAGCGTGAAGCCCGGTTGCCGGCGCAGCGGCCTGGCAGGCCGTCTGACTGCGAATCCGCTGACGGATCTTGGATGCACCCAGATGCCACGGAGCCTTGACAAGGGCGCCGTTGCTCCGCTCCTCAGCCCATTGCCACAAGTCGCTGTAAAGGAGGTCCGTATCCTGGGTCAGACACTGGTCTTGCGTGCCATCGGTTCATCGCGCATCGACACGGAGGAGTAACAACGTGGCAACTGCACTCGAGCTCTTGCGTCAGGGGCGCCGCGCCGAGATCTGGAAAAAGTACTGCGGCTACCTCGACCTCTCTCTCGATGAGACGATGCAGATCCAGGAGCGGCTCCTCCTGGAGCAACTGCGCCTTCTGGGCACAAGCGAGTTGGGCCGAAAGCTCCTCGGAGGGCAGGTCCCCGGCACCGTGGAAGAGTTCCGCGCGAACGTGCCCCTCACCGTCTACAGGGACTATGAGCCCTACCTCTCGCAGAGGCGCGAGGATGTGCTCCCCGTCAAGCCCCAGTGGTGGCTGCGCACGTCCGGACGCTCCGGAGAGTACGACTTTAAGTGGGCTCCCTACACCCCGGCGATGGCCACGCGCTTTGGTGAAAACCTCATCGCAGCCTTGATCATCGCCTCCTGCTCGCGGCGAGGCGAGTTCGTCTTTGAAGAGGGCGACACGATGCTCTGCACGCTGGCCCCCTTCCCCTACACCTCCGGTGCCGTGTCCCGGGCCCTCGAGGCCGAGTTCGATTTCTCCTTCCTCCCTCCCATCGAGGCTGCCGAGAAGATGGACTTTGCCGGGCGCGTGCAGGAGGGCTTTCGGCTGGGTCTGCGCGACGGCATCGATATCTTCTACGGGGCGGCGAGCGTCCTCGTGCGCATCGGTGAACAGTTCGTCAGCGGCGCGGGCGGGCTCAAGCCCTCGGCGTTCTTCCTCCACCCCCGGGTCCTTTTCCGGGTACTGCGGGGCCTGGTGCGCAGCCGCCTCGCCGGTCGCCGCTATCTGCTCCCGCGCGACCTGTGGGACGTCAAGGTCCTTGCAACAGGCGGCACCGACGTCCGGCTTTTCCGCAAGCAGATCGAAGAGTACTGGGGACGGCCCTCGTCGGAGGGCTTTGCCTGCACCGAAGGCGGCGCCATTGCCTTCCAGTACGCGGACGCCAAGGGCATGACCTTCTTCCCGGACAGCAACTTTTACGAGTTCATCCCCGAGGCTGACGCCCTCCGCAACCGGGCCGATCCCTCCTACACTCCGCCGACCTGCACTCTGGCCGAGGTCAAGGCCGGGCAACGCTACGAGCTCGTGCTGACCAACTTTCTCGGGGGCATATTCACCCGCTACCGCGTCGGGGATATCATCGAGATTGTGTCCGAGCGAGACGAGGAGCACAGCATCAACACGCCACAGATGGTTTTCTACTCCCGTGCCGACGATATCATAGACCTGGCCAACTTTGCCCGCCTGACCGAGAGCGCAATCTGGAGGGCGCTCGAGGCGGCGAACGTGCCGTACGTGGATTGGACCGCCCGCAAGGAGTACGAGGGCAGGACGCTCGTGCTACACGTCTACGTCGAGCCCAAGGACCCCTCCGTCGATCCAGAGGTGCTGCGCAGCCGACTCGACGCGGCCCTTGCCAGCGTCGACCACGACTATGCCGACCTGCGGACGATGCTGAACATGGACCCGCTGCGGGTTACCCTGCTGAGCCCGGGTACCTTCAAGCGGTACTACGACGCGCGGCATGCCGAGGGTGCCGACCTGGGGCATCTAAAGCCCGCCCACACGAACGTGTCGGACGCCGTCATCGCCAAGGTCCTTCAGGCGAGCCGAAGCCACAGGTAGCGATGGCCTATGAGCGACATATCAAAGCAGGCTGTTGCGGGTTTCACAGACGTAGCGGCAAGCTATGACAGCACCATTGCTGCCGAGGTCGAGAAGTACTGTGGCATGCCCTATGCGGAGGTCCTGCGCCGGGCGCTTGACGCCGCCGCCGTCGCGCCCGGCGACCGGGTATTGGACGTCGGCACTGGAACCGGCGCCCTCGCCCTCGCCGTCGCTGGCGGCACCTCTGCAGGCCGGATCGTCGCCATAGACCCTACCCGGGCCATGCTGGAGCAGGCCCAGCAGAACGCTGCGCGAGCCAATCTCGCGGAGCGCGTTTCCTTGTGCTGCGGCAGTGCGGAGGCATTTCCCTTTCGCGACAGCTCCTTTGACGTCGTGCTCACATCAATGGCCATGCACCATACCGACGTACGCCGGACCCTTGGCGAGATGGCCCGGGTGCTCAGGCCAGGGGGACGCCTGGCCATCGCGGACGTCTCCCGCAACCCCAGGTGGAAGGGGCTCGTGGGCCTGCTCCTGCGTGCGGCCATGGCCATCTACCACCTGATCGCCACACGCTCGCTGGCCATCACCCGCGCCGAGCTGGCGACCTATCACCAGATATTCGCAAAGGCGGATTGGGAGACTATGCTCAAGGAGGCAGGCTTCCAGTCTCTGGGTGTAACCGAGTTCCCACATCCCACGAACAGCTGGTTCTCTGGGGTTGTCCTCGTCCAAGCCTACAGACAAGGCTGAGCCCTCGAGTAGCAGCAAGGGCAGCACATGAGTCTGGCGCTTTGGTTCTCGGGGTTTGCGGCGCTCTGCCACCTCACCCTCGTCGTGCTCGTGGCGCGACGGGGCTTGCGCCTGCGTGTGCACCAGTTCTTCTTCCTGTATCTGGTGACCATGCTCATCTGGCAGGTGGGTTACATCGCCGTGAGCCTCAGCCACTCGGCCAGCATGGCGCTGACCTGGTACCGCATCGTCATCATAGCCGGTGCCGCCCAGGGCTTTCTGCTGCTCTTTTTCGCGCGGGCGCTCCTCCGGCTGCACCACTCGCCGTGGCACACGCTTGTCGCCTTCTTGGTGTGGGGCGCCACGGTGCTGGCGCTGGCCCTTGACCGTGGTGGCTTTATCCTCGACATCCGTCGTGACCCGGTGAGCCACCTCTACGTTCCACACCTGCAACTCCCGACCATGCTGGTAGCTGCACCCAGCATGGGCTTTCTCCTCGGCGGCCTCTACACCCTGGTGCAGGGATACCGTCGCGCACTATCCGATCTTGAGCACAATCGCCTGCGCTACCTGGTGCTCGCCACGGGCATCAGCATCCTTGGTGGCCTGGCCAACCTGGTTCCCCTGCTGAGGGGCTTTCCGGTGGACGTGGCCGCCAACATCATCTGCGCGCTGCTCCTCTCATACGCCATCCTCCGCTACCAGCTGCTGGATATCACCTTTGTCGTGCGCCGGGGGCTCGCCTACTCGGTGCTCACGGTGGGCATCGCCGCGACCTACCTCCTGAGTGTGATCTTGTTCGAGCGCCTGGTGCAGGCGATGATCACTCCCGCCGCCTACCTGGTGCCCATCGGGCTGGCTATGATCGCCGCGGTACTGCTCCGGCCCTGGCGCGAGAGGGCACAGGCCTGGGTCGACCGGCTGCTCTTCCGCGAGCAATACGACTCGCGCCGCATGGTTCAGGAGCTGAGCCGCCAGACGGCCGCGATCCTCGACCTGGAAGTGCTCGTCGACATGCTCCTCTCCCGGCTGTGCACGACGATGCGACTGGCCGGCGCCGCCCTCTTCCTGAAGGAGGCCGGCAGCCAGGACTATTGCGTCGCAGCGCGGCGCGGCGTCGACGAGGCCGTCGTCTCGATGCGCCTCGGCCGCGATCACCCCATCGTGCAGTGGCTGCAGCGCTCCGAGCGCCCGCTTCGCGCCCAGGACCTGGATATGCAGCCCCAGTTCCGAAGCCTCTGGGGCCGAGAGAGAGAGGGGCTGAAGCAGCTCGGAGCAGAGCTCTTCATCCCGTTGCTGGTCAAGGATGCCCTCGTCGGCATCCTGGCCGTGGGACCCAAAGAGACCGGCGAATCTTTCTCCCAGGATGACAACCTGACACTCTCCACCCTCGCCAACCAGACGGCCGTGGCAGTAGAGAACGCCCGTCTGATGTCGGTGACCCGGGCGCGCGTCGCCGAGCTGACGGCGCTGCAAGAGATCGGCGTGCGCCTGGTCTCCACGCGTGACTTGCCCAAGGCCCTCACCATAGTTGCCGAGAGCGGGCTGGAGCTGCTGGCGGCGGATGAGGCCGACGTTGTGCTCTACGATGCCGAGAATGGGCGACTGACGGAGAGCCGGAGCCTGGTCCGTGACCGGGGAGAGCATGTCCTCCCAGAGGCCTCGGCCGTGCGCACCCTTGTGGAGATGGCCGTTCACAGCGGCCAGCCGGTCGTGACGTCAGATGTTCGGCTGCATGCGGCTGTTCCTCCCTCCCTGGCTCGTGCGAGCGAAGCGCAGGCCGCGGCCGTACAGCCGCTGAAGCGAGACGGTCGTGTGATCGGAGCCCTGGCCGTGGCCCACCACCGCCCCCATACCTTCAGCGTGGAGGAGCTACGGCTCCTGGCCATGCTCTCCGACCAGGCTACACTGGCCATCGAAAACGCTCAACTCCTCGCGTCCGAGCAAGCCAAGCGGCAACTCGCCGACACGCTGCGCGAGGTGTCCAGGGTTATCGGCTCGACACTCCAGCTCGACCTGCTGCTGGAACTCGTCTTGGAGCAGTTGCAGAATGTGGTAAACTATGACGATGCGGCCATCATGCTCTTGCGGGGCGACCAGCTGGAGATCACCAACGCGCGCGGCTCGCCTCGTACAGTTGCCATGGTCGGCAGCACCATCCCGCTGGCCTCGAACTCGTTGCTGCGCGAGCTAGTCCGGGAGCGCGAGCCCATGCTCAGTCCCGATATCCAGGCCGAGAGCCGCTGGACACCAACCGAGCGAGAGGGCCTGCTCCTGCGAGCCTTCATCGGCGTGCCGCTCGTGGTGCGCGACCAGCCGCGCGGCGTGCTCCTTGTAGGCAGAGCCGAGCCAGATTGCTACAGCAGCGATGACCTCCAGAACGTGGTCGCCTTCGCCAACCAGACGGCCATCGCCATCGAGAACGCACTGCTCTACCAGGAGACGATTGCCGAGAAGAGAAAGACGGAGATCATACTGCGGGAGTCGCTCAGCGGCATCGTCGTGACCGACACTGACCTGCGCATCGTGACCTTCAACTCTGGTGCCGAGGCGATCACAGGCTATCCGGCAGACGAGGTGATCGGGAAGCGCCTGGCTGACGTCCTCGGTCCCGATGTCGTTTCAGAACGCAGCCCTCTGGGCCGCGCCATCGCTACGGGCGAAAGGGTCCCGCCCCAGGAGACGGTGATCCGCGCGGCCAACGGCCTGAGGGACATCCTGCAGGGTGCCGTCGCCCTGCACGACGCAAGCCAGAGGCTATTCGGCTATCTGCTGAGCTTTTCTGATATCACCCGGTTGAAGGAGGTCGACCGCCTCAAGACCGATATCGTGGCCAACGTCTCGCACGAGCTGCGCACGCCGCTCGCCTCCATCAAGGCCTACACCGAGCTGTTGCTGGACAACATCGAAGGGGACGACAAGGCGATGCGCGACCAACTCTTGCATATCATCGACCAGGAGACGGACCGGCTATCGCAGCTCATCGGGGACCTACTCGACCTCTCGCGTCTCGAGGCCGGCAGATTCGAGGTCCGCAAGACTGCGCTGCGCATAGGCGACCTGCTCGCAGAAGTGCTGCGCGCGCTCGAGGTGCAGCGCCAGAGCCGAAACGTAGCCATTCGCACCGAGGTCCCCGCCGACCTGCCGGAGCTCCTGGCAGACCGCGAGATGGTCAGCATCATCATCAAGAATCTACTGACCAACGCGATCAAGTTCAGTCACCGGGGAGGCGAGGTGATCGCCAGGGTCCTTCCATCGCCCGACTATCTGCTCTTCCAGGTGACCGACCACGGCGTCGGCATACCCGAGGAGGCCATGCCCCAACTCTTCCAAAAGTTCTTCCGCGTGAGGTCGACGTCAGAGTCCGGCGTTGAGGGGACGGGCCTCGGGCTCGTGCTGGTCAAACAGGCGGTCGAAGCACACGGCGGCACAGTCGAGGTTCGGAGCAAGGTGGGCGTGGGCAGCACCTTCACGGTGAGGCTGCCGTGGGGAAGGAATTCCGAGAACGGGGAGGTGAGTTCTGGTGTCAGCGGCAACCAAGTTGCTGATCATCGATGATGATCTGACGCTCGTCAACGCACTCAAGCTCTACCTGTCCAAGGTTGGCTACACCGTCCTGACGGCAGCCAACGGAATCGAGGGGCTGCAGACCCTGTACAACGAGCGTCCGGACCTGGTCATACTGGACATCATGATGCCCAAGATGGGCGGATGGGACGTCTGCAAGCGCATCCGAGAGCTGTCGGACGTGCCTATCATCATGCTCACCGCACGGGACCAGGAAGCCGACCGGGTCATGGGGCTGAAGATGGGGGCGGACGACTATATCGCCAAGCCCTTCAGCCTTAAGGAGCTTGAGGCGCGCCTCGAGGCGGTGCTGCGCCGCACCCGGCTGCCGCCTCCCACCCGCGGCCGAGTGCTCTACAGCGATGATGAGCTCACCATCGATTCGGAGCGTTGGGAGGTCCGCCGGCGGGGAGAGCTGGTGTATCTGACCCCGACCGAGCTGCGGCTGCTCCTCGTTCTCGCGGAGAACGCGGGCCGCGTCCTGACCCACCAGCAGCTGCTGGAGCAGGTCTGGGGGCCAGAGTACGCGGATGAGACCGACTACACCAAGCTCTTCATCTGGCGCCTGCGCCAGAAGATCGAGCCGGATCCGAGCGAGCCACGCTACATCGTCACCGAGCGCGGGCTCGGATACCGCTTCGTCAAGCAGGCCAAGGGCCCCGGGAGGCCCGAGGCCCCAGAGTCATAGTCCGGGAAGCTATCTCTTGGGCTCAGGCCGCTCGCAGGGCCCCTGCGAGCGGCCCCCCTTGAGCATGGCGGCGAGAGTTTTCAGGTTGCCGTAACCCATCGTACACGTCACAGAAACCTCGATGCGCTACACTACAATCGTCGTGGAATGGCACACGGGAGTAGTGATGGCGAAGCGTATCCTGGTGGTTGACGACGACGCCGGCATCCGCGCCGCGATCAAGCTCCGCCTCGAGCGGGACGGACTGCTGGTGCAGATGGCGGCAGATGGCGATGAGGCCCTGCGGCGTGTCGCCGACGAGCGGCCCGACCTCATCATCCTCGACCTGACCCTCCCCCGGCGCGATGGGCTCGAGGTGCTGGCCCAACTCCAGGAGTCGGCAGAAACTGCGAGTATTCCAGTCGTGATCCTCACCGCCCGCTATCGCTCCAGAGACGAATGCCCCACATCGCTCTCGCCCTCCATCGAGGTAATCGGCAAGCCTTTCAGCCCCCGATACCTGGCCGAGCGCGTGCGCACCCTCCTCGCTGGCAGAGGGCCCATCGAAGCGGGCAGCCCGACGCCGGCTGGATGAGAGAAAGGCCTTCAATCCTACGTGCGGGGCCGTGTGGTGACCTCGAGGTAGCCCTCCTCCAGCTCAATCGCCATGACCCGCAGGTTCGGGGGGACCAGGCCGCTCTCAGCACCCAGACCCTCAGCCAGGCCCGCATTCAGGAGCGGCGTGATCAGACTGCTCATGGCCGCGTAGGGCCCGCCCAGGTTGACCTCCAGCACCTCGAGGTGCACTCGCTCCTCGCGCACCGTCGGCATGACCCTCACCTCTATGGGCACCTCCGCTCCGGCGAACTGGGCCAGCGTGACCGTGGAGAAGAGGGTGATGCCCGTCTTGTGCACCTCGACGCGCACGTCCTTGCACTCTACACCCTCACCCAGGTCGGGGCGCGTGCTCTGCAACTGCCTGTTAAGCTCCTCTTCGGTGATCCGCGTCACCGTCTCGCCGGTCGGGGCCTGCGTCGGGGTTGGCGGCGGCGTCGCTGTAGGCGTAGCGGTTGGGCTCGCCCGGCGCGTCACCAGCGAGGGCACAAAGCAGGCCAGGGATAGCAGGCAAACCAGTACCGACAGAACAACAGCCGATAGACGCGCGGACACGCGTCCTCCGCGCATGCTCAATCTCCTCCTTCACGCCATCTCAGGCGGAAGGAGTATATAGCTGTTACTGGAAATGGCCAAGCCGGGATGCACGAAGGGGTGCTACATTCAGGGGCGGACAGGCGGTTTGCGTGCGGGGCGCAAACCCCGGCACAACAGCGCGCGAACGGGAGGGTGCTATGTGATCACCCATTGCATCGCTCCGCCTGCTCCGGTCGGGCCGCCAGACAGCGCCTGTCCGGGCCGGAACCCAGCCCCGAAGGGGCTTCGCCGCTCTTCAGCGCGGGGCTTTCAGCCCCGCGCGGTGCCGCGGACGTGGCAGCCACCTGCCGCCCCAGGCTGAAAGCCTCGGGCTGAAAAGGGCAAAGCCCCCTTCGGGGGCTGGGCCCGAACGCTGCCGTGGTTGTTCAGCTCTTGCTGCTGGCCAACAGGGCTCGCCTGTCCGCCCCTGAAGGGGTGCTACCGGGGGGCCGACTGGTCTGCCAGATTGGGATGGTGCCTCAAGAGCTTTCCATGAGCGACCCGAGCGGCGTGTATTCCAGGCCAAAGGCCTCGGCCACGGCCTGGCAGGTGATATGTCCACGGCAGGTGTTTACTCCCCTGGCC
>JAIMBM010000080.1 GCA_023511475.1 Anaerolineae bacterium | reverse complement strand
GATGGTAACGTGGATATTGCGCTCGATCTGATACTCCGTATACCTGGCCCTACCTGACCGACTTTGTCAAAGCCCTGCCCGCGTTGCCTGCCCTTGACAAGTTACGCCTTCCGGTGCAGACTCTTGCTCCATGAATCGACGGCCCTTGGCCGGTCGCCATGGCGGGCCGTCGCTTTCGAGGAGCTATTATGACCGAAAAGTACATCCCGCAGACCATCGAAGCCAGGTGGCAAAAGCGCTGGGAGGAGACGCGGCTGTACCACGTCGATGATGACGTCCCGAACCCGTACTTCTTCCTCACCATGTTCCCCTACCCCTCCGGCGACCTGCACATCGGCCACTGGTACGCCTACACGCCCTCCGATGCCAGGGCTCGCTACCTGCGCATGAAGGGCTACGACGTCATGCTGCCGATCGGCTTTGACGCCTTTGGCCTGCCCGCCGAGAACGCCGCCATCAAGCACGGAATCCATCCCTACCAGTGGACGATGCGCAACATCGAGCGCATGCGTCAGCAACTGCGCTCCATGGGCGCCATGTGGGACTGGGAGCGAGAGGTCGTCACCTGCCAGCCCGAGTACTACCGCTGGACGCAGTGGTTCTTCCTGCAGTTCTACAAGCACGGCCTCGCCTACCGGACCCGCTCGGCGGTGGACTGGTGCCCCAACTGCAACACCACCCTCGCCCGCGAGCAGGTCTGGGGAGAGGACCGTCACTGCGAACGCTGCGGCACGCCGGTGACCAAGAAAGAGCTCGAGCAGTGGTACCTGCGCATCACCCGCTACGCCGAGGAGTTGCTGCGTCATGACGGCATCAACTGGCCAGAGCGCGTCGTCACGATGCAGCGGAACTGGATCGGGCGCAGCGAGGGCGCGGAGCTCATCTTCCGCAGCGAGCAGGGCGACGATATCGTGGTCTTTACCACCCGGCCCGACACGGTCTACGGCGCGACCTTTATGGTCCTTGCGCCGGAGCACCCGCTGGTCAACCGGCTGACGACGCCGGATCGGCGGGCCGCGGTCGAGGAGTATGTCGCCGCCGCTCAGCGCCGCACCGAGATCGAGCGGCTCGCCGTCGAGAAGGACAAGACGGGCGTCTTTATCGGCGCCTACGCCATCAACCCGGCCAACGGGGAGCGCATCCCCATCTGGATCGCCGACTATGTCCTCATGGGGTACGGCACGGGCGCCATCATGGGCGTGCCGGCGCACGACGAGCGGGACTTTGCCTTTGCCAAGGAGTATGGCCTGCCCATCCCCGTCGTCATCCGGCCGCCGGACTGGAACGGCGAGCCCCTGACCGAGGCCTACACCGGCGAGGGCCCGATGGTGAACTCGGGTCCCTTCGACGGGATGAACAGCCGGGAAGGAATCAAGGCGGTGACGGCCTATCTCGAGGCGCGGGGCCTGGGCCGCCCGGCGGTGACCTACCGCCTGCGGGACTGGCTCATCTCCCGCCAACGCTACTGGGGTGCGCCGATCCCGATCATCTACTGCCCGCAGTGCGGCACGGTGCCGGTTCCCGAGGAGGACCTGCCCGTCCTCCTGCCCGAGGATGCCGAGTTCCTGCCGACGGGCGAGTCGCCGCTCAAGTACCACGAGGGCTTTCGGCGGACGACCTGCCCGCAGTGCGGCGGCCCGGCGGAGCGCGAGACGGACACCATGGACACCTTCATCTGCTCCTCCTGGTACCAGATGCGCTACGTCAGCCCGCACTATGACAAGGGTCCCTTCGACCCCAAGGCGGCCAGGGTCTGGCTGCCGGTGAAGCAGTACACGGGCGGCATCGAGCATGCCTGCATGCACCTCCTGTACACGCGCTTCTTCACCAAAGCATGCCGGGACATGGGGCTGCTCGACCACGACGAGCCGATGCTGAACCTGTTCAACCAGGGGATCGTCCTCGGCGAGGACAACGAGAAGATGAGTAAGTCGCGGGGCAATGTGGTCAACCCCGACGACTATGTGCGCACGCTGGGCGCCGACGCGGTGCGCGCGTACCTCATGTTCATCGGCCCCTGGGAGCTGGGCGGAAGCTGGAACTCACGCGGCATCGAGGGGATCTCCCGCTTCCTGAACCGGGTGTGGGGCCTGGTGCTGGACCCGACACCCCGGCAGGGCTCGGCAACGGGCGAGGAGCGGGAGCGGCGGATTGCCGAGGTGTGGCGGGCGACGCACAAGACGATCCGTACCTGCACCGAGCATATGGAGGGCTTTCGCTTCAACGTCTACATCGCCGCCCTCATGGAGTACACCAATACCCTCCTGCGCCTGCGCGAGGCCGGCCTCGGCGGTACCGAGGCCTGGAGCGAGGCCATTCGCACGCTGGTGCTGCTCCTCGCGCCGATCACGCCGCACCTGGCGGAAGAGCTGTGGGAGCGCATCGGCGGGGCCTATAGCGTCCATCAGCAGCGCTGGCCCGAGTGGGATGAGCGGCTGGCCGCCGACGAGATGATCACCCTGGTCGTGCAGGTCAACGGCAAGGTGCGCGACCGGCTGCAGGTCCCGGCCGACATTGCCGCGGACGACGCCAAGGCGCTGGCCCTGGCTTCCGCCGGCGCCAAGCGGCACATGGACGGCAAGACGGTCAGGGACGTCATCTACGTCTCCGGCAAGCTCGTGAACATCGTCGTGCGGTAGGGGGCGCTTCCAGCGCCCTCTACCGGCGCTGCCGCGTCCGCTTCCGCCTTGCCGGACAGCGGATCCGCTCAAGGAGGGTGCCCCATGGCCGATGGCTTTCACGCCCAGTTGCTGCTCGAGCTCCGGCAACTCGCCGGCTGCGGACCGGAGGCGTGCCCCATGCCCGGCAACCCCTACCTCGGCACCACCAAGCCCTTCTGCCCCGTAAGGGCAACGACCGGTCGCAGCGCCGTGCGCGCCTTCCGGGCCCGCCACCCGGAACTGTCCTTCCCTGACTACCTCGCGCTCCTCGACGACCTCTTCCTCGGCCGCACCTGCAACGATATCCTGCTGGGAAGCTTCCTCCTCGCCCTCTGGCCGGCGCAGCGGCGCCAGATCGAGCCTGAAAGGATCGACCGCTGGCTCGATCACGTCGAGGGCTGGGCGGAGGCGGATTCGATCTGCCAGTCCGCTTTTGGTGCCGCCGAGCTCCTCGACCGGTGGGAGGCGTGGCAGGCCCTCCTCGAAAAGCTGGTCGGCGACGGGAACATTCACAGGCGCCGCGCCAGCCTCGTCCTCCTCACCCGGCCCGTGCGCGAGTCCGCCGACGAGCGGCTCCTCCGGCAGGCCCTTGCCAATATCGACCGGCTCAAGGGCGAGCGGCACATCCTCATCACCAGGGCCGTGTCGTGGCTCCTGCGCGACCTCATCAAGCTGCACCGCGAGGCGGTCGAGGCCTACCTGGGCGAGAACGCCGGCTCCCTACCGGCGATAGCCCTTCGGGAGACGAGGAACAAGCTGCTGACGGGGAGGAAGTAGCACCCAAACCCGCAGGCACCCGCGCAGGGCACGCCATTTGCCCGGGACGCTTCGCCCGGTATAAAATTCCCAACGCTGCCTGTGCCCCTGCGAAAGGATGGTCTGAGATGGGCCCCGACTTTCGCCGCTTCCGCACCGCCGTCCTCTGTGAGGGCGAGCCAGACCGCGTCCCCCTCGCCGAGGCCTCGATCGACACCGGCATCAAGGAGGCCGTCCTCGGGCGCCCGATCCGGAGCGCGCAGGACGAGGTCGATTTCTGGGCTACAGCCGGCTACGACTTTGTGCCCGTGCAGACCGGTCTCCGCCTCATGACGGCCTACGGCCTCGCAGGGGAGAAGGAGGCGACCGACGAGCGGCAGGCCCTCCTCCTCAGAAACCGGCGCATCGGGCGGGCCCGCTACGGGGTGCTCTCGGATGCCGAGCTGCGCCGCGATTGGGCGGAGGAGGGGCGGGGCATCATCACCAGCCGGGAGGCGCTGGAGCGTTTCCCCTGGCCCGAGCCGGAAGAGTTCGACAACGCCGCCGCCTTCCGAGAGATCGCCGCCGTGCTGCCTCCTGGAATGAAGATCGTCGCCTACCAGGGGCACATCTTTACCCCGGTGTGGGAGCTCATGGGGTTCGAGACCTTTTGCTTTGCCCTGCGCGATGATCCCGCCCTGGTCGAGGCCCTGTTCGAGCGCATCGGCACGATCCAGCTGGCCATCTTTCGCCGGGTGCTCGCCCTTCCGCAACTGGGGGCCGTCTGGTGGCCCGACGACATTGCCTACACCGGCGGCCTCATGATCGCGCCCGAGTACCTCCGGCGCTACCTCTTTCCCTGGCTGCGCCGCATGGGGGAGGAGTGCGCCGCCCGCGGCCTGCCCTGGATCTTTCACTCCGATGGCGACGTGACCGAGGTGATCGAGGACCTCATCGGCTGCGGCTTCAATGCCTTGCACCCGATCGAGGCCAAGGCCATGGACATCGTGGCCCTGAAGCGCCGCTACGGCGGGCGCCTGGCCCTCATGGGCAACCTCGACCTTGCCTATCCGCTGTCCCTGGGGACTCCGGAGGAAGTGGCCGCGGAGGTCAGGCGGCTGCTGCGCGAGGTCGCCCCGGGCGGTGGCTACTGCCTCGGCAGCGGGAACTCGGTGCCAGAGTATGTGCCGCTCGCCAACTACCAGGCCATGCGGCTGACCTGCCTGGAGTGGGGCACCTATCCGATAGCGGTGTAGGGGCTGCAGGCGTCAGGCGCCTGTTGCGCGCAGGGGTGGCGGAGGACGGGTGGTTTAGGACGGGTGCGCCCCGGCGCGCCCGCCCCTTCAGGCGCTCAGCCCGGGCGGCAGCCGGGCGTTCCGCTCCGCCACTTCCCGGCCAAGGCCTTAGGTAGGGGTTGGTGGGGGGGGGGGGGGGCGGCCCCCCCCCCCCCCCAACCCCCGGCCCCGCACCTTGCCACCCGCCGGTGCCCGCCGTGCTACGCCACCGCCAGATGGACCGCGTGCCCCCACACCCTCGCGTGGCCCCGCGCAGGAACTGCTAGATGCAGCGCTACCTCGTCAGCCGCGTGCTCCAGGGTCTGCTGGTGATCTTCCTGGTCAGCGTGGGTACCTTCGCCATGATGCACCTCATCCCCGGCGACCCCATCTCGTTGCTGATCGGCGAAGCCCACATCACCCAGGAGCAGATCGACCTGATCCGAGCCCGGTGGGGTCTGGACCGCCCGCTGCACGAGCAGTACCTGCGCTGGGTCGGCAACATGGCCCGCGGCGAGTTCGGCGAGTCGGTGGTCCGCAGCGGGGTGCCCGTGCGCACCATGATCGCCGAGGCCGCCTCGGTCACCATCACCCTCAACCTGGTGGCGTTCGCGCTGTCCGTGGCCCTGGCGCTGCCGGCCGGCATCGTGGCCGCGGTCCGACGCTACTCGCTGTTCGACTACGCCATCATGGTGAGCACCACCGTCGGCGTGGCCCTGCCCAACTTCTGGGTCGGCCTGATGTTCATCGTGATCTTCTCGCTGGTACTGCGCTGGCTGCCCCCGTTCGGACTGCCCGGATGGCAGGGGTACGTCCTCCCGGTGGCGGTGATCGTCTCCAGCCAGCTGGCGCTGCTGGCGCGCCTGATGCGCTCGTCCGTCCTCGATGCCCTGGGCGAGGACTTCGTGCGCACCGCCCGGGCCAAGGGCCTGCCCGAGCGCGGCGTGGTCCTCAAACACGCCGTGCGCAACGCCCTGCTGCCCATCGTCACCGTCATCGGCTACCGCCTGGCCTTCATCCTCAGCGGCACCATCGTGGTGGAGACCGTGTTCGCCCTGCCGGGGCTGGGCCAGCTGTTCATCGAGTCGGTCAACCGGGTCGACTACCAGGTCGTGCAGGCCATCGTGCTGCTGCTGAGCGTGCTGGTGGTGCTGGGCAACCTGGCGACCGACCTCGTGTACGGGTTCATCGACCCGCGGATTCGCATCCGGTGACCTCATGCGCGAGGACCTGAGCGTCGCCCCGCTGGCTCCCGTCCGCCTGGAGGCCGCGCGCCGCTCGGAGTGGAGCCGCGGCTGGCGGCGCTTCGTGCGCTACCGGCCGGGCGTGGCCGGCCTGGTGTTCATCCTACTCCTGCTGGTGCTGGCCGCGGCCCCGGACGTCTTCGCGCCCTACCCCTACCAGGAGGTCTTCCGGGGCATGCGGGGCGCGCCACCTTCGTGGAGCCACCCCCTGGGCTTCGACCACATCGGCCGCGACGTGCTCAGCCGGATCATCCACGGCACGCGCGTGGCGCTCATCGTCGGCCTGCTGGCCACCGGCATCGCCGTGGTGATCGGCGTGGCGGTCGGCGCCACGGCGGGCTACCTGGGCGGGGTGGTGGACGCTGTGCTCTCGCGCCTGGTCGACACCCTCATGGCCTATCCCCTGCTGGTGCTGCTGATCACGCTGGCCGCGGTGTTGGGCCCGAGCCTGGTGACGGTGGTGGTCATCATCGGGCTCACGACCTGGGCGCAGTACGCCCGGGTGGTGCGCGCCGAGGTGCTCAGCCTGCGGGAGCGCGAGTTCGTCCTGGCGGCGCAGGCCGCCGGCGCCGGCGTGGGCCGGATCATCCTCCGGCACATCGTGCCCAACGTCCTCAGCCCGGTGATCGTGATCGCCAGCCTCGGCATCGGCGGGGTCATCCTCCTGGAGTCGGCCCTGTCGTTCCTGGGGCTGGGCGCGCAGCCGCCCACGCCGTCGTGGGGCGGCATGCTGGCCGACGGCCGCGCGTTCATCCTCACCTACCCGCAGATCGCCATCGCGCCGGGCGTAATGATCTCGCTGACCGTCCTGGCGTTCAACCTGGTGGGCGACGGGCTGCGGGACGCGCTGGACCCCCGGCAGAAGGACGTCCAGCTGTCGCGCTAAATGCTCCCGCCAGGAGGGCCGTCGCGTTCCTCCCATGTGTCGCGGACGAGATTCTCCAGTGACCGGAGAGCATCCTGCCCGCCTAACACCCCGCTGGAGCCGGCCTGGCCAGCCCGGAGCCGGCATTTCATGCAGGCACCCATCGTGATCGTGACGCTGGACAACTACGAGGTGTTCCGGCTGATGGACACCTGGCTGCGCCAGGTGTTCGTGTTGTCATGGCCCACCAAACGTCCGCCTGATCCTCTCCGGCGGCAGCCGCCGGTCGCCGCCTGGCTCGCCTGGTCCGAACTCGAAGGCCTGGTTGACAAGGCGCCGGCGCGCTCAGACCACGATCGGCCCCGGGCACGGCACGACAGGCAGGCGAGAGGATCGAGGCTACCGCTGTCGAATTAACACAAACTATGCAGCAAACGTATACCGCGCCCGAACGGGTCGTACCCCCGCAGACGACCGTCCGTGCGGCAGTGCTTGGCCTCGGCATCTACGTCCCGCCGCGACTGCTGGACAACCACGAGCTGGCCACGCGGGTCGACACGTCGGACGAGTGGATCGTGGAGCGCACCGGCATCCGGACGCGGCACATCGCCGCGCCCGACCAGGCCGCCTCGGACCTGGCGGTGCCCGCCTGTCTCGACGCGCTGCGCGACGCCAATCTCCGCCCCGCCGATCTGGACCTCATCCTCTGCGCGACCACGACGCCGGACATGCTGTTCCCGGCCACCGCCTGCCTGATCCAGGAGCGCATCGGGGCCAGGCGCGCCGGCGCGTGCGACGTGCTGGCCGCCTGCTCGAGCTTCCTCTGCGCCATGATCACGGCCGCGCAGATGATCGAAGCGGGCCTGGTCCGGCACGCGCTGGTGGTGGGCGCCGAGGTGCTCTCCAAGCTGGTGGACTGGACGGACCGGAGCCTGTGCGTGCTGGTCGGGGACGGCGCCGGCGCGGTAGTGATGGGGCCGTCCACCAGCGGCGCAGGGGTGCTGGCCTCGGTCGCTCACGCCGACGGGGGTGCCGGCGACATGCTGAAGCTGCCCGCCGGCGGCAGCCGCATGCCGATCACCGAGGAGGTCCTGGCCCAGCGGCTCCACTATCCCCGCATGGACGGCCGCACGTTGTTCAAGCTGGCCGTCCGCGTGGTGCCCGAGGTCATCGAGGAAGTCACCCGCAAGGCCGGGCTGACGCTGGACGAGGTCACGTGGATCGTGCCGCACCAGGCCAACCAGCGGATCCTGGAGGCCGTGGCCCGGGCGATGCACCTGCCCATCGAGCGGTTCATCTGCACCATCGACCGCTACGGCAACACTTCCACGGCCTCCATTCCTCTGGCCCTGGAAGAGGCCGTGCATGGCGGCAAGATCAAGAAGGGGGACCACATTGCCATGGTGGGCTTCGGAGCCGGCTTGACCTGGGGGGCAATGGTCATAAAATGGTAAGACATAAGCGCCCCTTCAGGCAGCGGCCGGGCGCCACGAACGGCGAAAGCTTCGTGTACCGGGCTGTCGTGGAACGCCGGAGCGGCTGGGGGCGGAACCGTAATCATGCGGCAACTTTCGATGAACACGTACGCAAATCTTGATACAGGGGGCGGAAGGTATTGATCCGTACCGCGTTATGTGACTTGCTTGGGATAGAATATCCCATTATTCAGGGCGGCATGGCATGGGTGTCCACTGCCGAACTGGCCGCGGCAGTTTCCGAAGCCGGGGGATTGGGTGTCATCGGTTCCGGCGCGGCGCCTCCGGACTGGCTCCGGGAGCAGCTTTATAAGGCCAGACAACTGACGAAAAAGCCTTTCGGCGTGAACGTCATGCTGCATTCTCCCTTCGTGGAGGAAGTCATGGCCGTCTTACGGGAAGAGCCGGTGGCCGTGGTCACCACCGGAGCGGGTAATCCCGGCAAGTACGTACCGGCACTAAAAGAATTGGGGACCAAAGTAATACCAGTGGTTTCCTCGGTGGCCCTGGCCAAAAGGTTGACCCGCGGCGGGGTGGATGCCCTGATCGCGGAAGGGATGGAATCCGGGGGGCATATTGGGGAATTGACCACCATGGCTCTGGTGCCCCAGGTGGTGGACGCTGTCGATATTCCAGTGATTGCCGCCGGCGGCATCTTTAACGGCAGGGGCCTGGTGGCCGCCCTGGCCCTTGGAGCGGTTGGCGTTCAGATGGGCACCCGCTTCATGTGCGCGGCGGAATGTACCATTCCTCTTAAGGTTAAAGAATTTGTAATCAAGGCCAAGGACCGCGATACAGCAGTCACCGGAGCATCTACCGGGCACCCGGTGCGTGCCCTGCGCAACAAGCTTACCAGAAAATACGAAGAGATGGAGAAAAATTACGCTCCCCGCGAGGAGATTGAAAAACTGGGAGTGGGAAGTATCCGGCAGGCCATGGTGGAAGGCAAAAACAACTGCGTGGCGCGGGTGGGACTGGACATCGGTCCTGACAAAGTAAAGGACTTTGCCAAACGCG
>JAIMBM010000008.1 GCA_023511475.1 Anaerolineae bacterium | reverse complement strand
CATGGTTCCCCCAGTGACATTTTCATTTGAGAGAACCATACCACGTTCGGTGACATTTTACATGATAGAACACGCACGTTTGACAGGCCCGTCCGCACTTCATATAATGTAGCAACCAGCCATCGGCTGGTGGCACGGGCGAATAGCTCAGCTGGGATGAGCGCTTCCCTTACAAGGAAGAGGTCACAGGTTCGAGCCCTGTTTCGCCCACCTGCGCGAAGGCTTCGGCTATTACCACGGCTGGGGCCTTCTTATTGTGGGGAGCCTCATGCCAGTTCCGCAGGGGCTCGGCAGCTTCAAGCCTGTTCGCACAAGCACGGTGTTGCCTCTTTCGCTGCGCCTGGGTCAGGCCGGCGAGTGCCTCCCGGTTGCCTGCCCTGCGCCTGCTGAAGCGGCCCTCATCGTCTGTCCCACGAACGGGCGGTGGATGACATAACGCCTGACCACGAGGAGGTTACTTTTGGTCGCGGTGCGGCGGACAGCACAGACGCAGACTGAGGCGTACTGGCGACGCGATTTCAAAGTCCGGCCCGAGGATATTGAGGCCGTCTACGATCTTATACTTGAGGATGGTCAGCCGCGTGCCCTGGACGAGCTTGCCCGGGAGATCATGGAGCGGCACTGTCGCCGGGAGGCGGAGGCCCGCGAGCCAGGGGAGGCGGTGCCCTACAGGCCCAGAGAGCATTACTCTGTGGGCCAGCAGCTCTATTTTCCGCACCTGGGGTACCTTTCAGGGCAGGTTGTGGGGGTGCGCCCGGGGCAGAACCCGCGCTATGGTGACTTTACGGTCATCAGCGTGGCCATCGAGGGGCAGGAGGGGGTCCGCGAGTTTGCGGCCGATTTCGCGCCGCCGCATATCCTCAATGAGTACGAGGAGGCAACCGGTCCGCAGGATGGACAGCTCTCGCCGGACGAGCTGTACGAGCGGTATGGCGATGCGGTGCGCAGCGAGTTGCGAGAGGCGCTCGAGCAGAACAGCGAGTTCGTCTCGCAGGATGAGCAGTGGTTTCTGCGCGGGCTCTTGCCCGAGGTCCATGTCGGCTATCTGAACCTCGCCGAAGCCGTCATCGATGTCGCCGGCCACCCACTTTCGGCGGAGGAGATTCTGCAGCAGCTCGATCTGGCTCCGGAAGCGAGGCCGCAGGCCCGCGTATTTGCCCTCAACCTTGCGCTCGAGGGGGACGACCGGTTCGACAACGTCGGCACCCCGGGGCAGCCTCGCTGGTTCCTCTACAACCTCGAGCCGCAGGCCGTCGCGGCGCGGCCCGAGGTCTTGTATGTCCAATCGCCGGCGCGTGGCGGTGAGTGGCTGCATCGGGAGTCGCTTGAGATCGCGCAGGAGATCGGCGACGAGCTGGACGAGCTTCCGGGCGAACAGGCTCCCGTGTTCTCTCCCGAGACGGGCCGGGCCAGCGTGGTGCTCAACTTCCCGCACCGACAGGCAGGTACCTTCCCGCTGACCCGCGAGATGCTCGCGCTGTTCCCAGGTGGCGAGTACACGCGCATCCCCATCCACATTGTGGATAGCAGGACCGACAGCCGCTGGATGGGGTGGGTGCTACCCGAAGAGCGCTAT
The DNA here is from genome assembly GCA_023511475.1 of Anaerolineae bacterium. Taxonomy (GTDB): domain Bacteria; phylum Chloroflexota; class Anaerolineae; order SpSt-313; family SpSt-313; genus SpSt-313. Next base: position 18,864 of record JAIMBM010000008.1, on the reverse strand, counting down.
GGCTGGGGCCTTGGGGAGTGGTACAGGCGCGAGGAGATCCCGGCCGGCGCGACAATCGACTTTTTGATGACCCGGGACCCGTACACGGTGGCCGTCCAGTGCGATGTACGGTCGCGGCGATCTGAGTGGGTGCGGGTGCCGCATGTGGAGAACGCGCGGCTGACGTTCGAGATTCGCAAGCGGGCCTATACCTGCCGCTACGACCGCAATCTGCTGCTCGGCGAGCCCCTCGAGCCCGAGCGCCTCGACGAGGTGCGCCGGCAGTATCGCCGCGAGAACCAGAGCCTGTTCCAGGTGCTCCTGCGAGTGTTTCCAGAGCTTGCCAAGCTCGGGAGTCAGGGTCTGGTCCATGCCAAGGCGCTGTACGCCGCCGTGAACGTGGTGTGGCGCAGCGGGGCTGTTCCCATCTTTGCCGAGCTGGCCCGCCATGCCTGCTTCGACCCGGTTGGGGATGGAAACTGGGTCTTTGACGAGAGCCTCACCGATGTGGTGTATTCGACGCCCGAGGAGATGGAGGCCCGCCCACGCTCGCGGAGGGTCGATCTGATACGTGACCGGGTGCTGTGTTACGGCAGCCGTCCATAGGAGAGATGTCGATGGCCAGATGGCTGCGCCCTACGGTTGATACCAAGTTCCATATCGATCTCGAGTGGTGGCAGAAGCAGAACCGCGATATTCGCATCTACCTGACCCAGTCCCTCTGCGAGGAGTGCCGCTCAGCGTATGCCGAGTTGCGAGACCTCGGCGAGGTCGACTGGGTCGACCCTGAGACCGGCGAAGTCCGACGCGAGGATGCGCTTTGGAGCACGCTGCGCACCTGCTGCAGCAGCAAGCCGGGCTATATCAAGCCCAACACGCCGATCATCGATAGCATCTTCCTGACCTTCGTGGCCAACGGGAATGAGCCCCTGTCGCCCAAGGAGCTGCACGAGCGCCTCGACCGCCGGCCGGCAGAGACGATCCTGCGCATGTTGACCGCCGGGCAGGTCTACCTGGGTATCCGGCCGGTGAACTAGGCTTTGCCCGTCGGCGTGCCCTGGCGCAATCGTGGTGACAGTCGGCCCCGCAGGCTTTATGAGCCTGCGGGGCTTCTTTTTGAGGCGCGTGTGGCGCCCCTCCTCGCATGACGGGTTACGCCATGCTGAGGGGGCTGTGCCCTCAAGACTTTGGAGGGCGCTGTGCCTGCGTCTCCTGCACGAGAAAGCGCTCCAGCACGTCCTCGAGGGTGGGGCGGCCGATCTCCTGCAGCTCGTACCGTACCCGCTCGGCGGGCTTGCTCAAAGCGATCATGCGCCGCAGGTCGACGGGCGTGGCGATGAGGACAAGGTCGCAGGGCGTGGCATTGATCGTCTGCTCGAGCTCGCGCAGCTGCGACGGACCGTAGCCCATGGCTGGAAGCAAGGGTCCGATGCTCGGGTATTCCTCGAACGCCTGCCGGATGGAGCCCAAAGCGTAGGGGCGTGGGTCGACCAGCTCGGCGGCCCCGAAGCGCTGCGCAGCGAGGACTCCCGCGCCGTAGGCCATCCCGCCGTGAGTGAGGGTCGGCCCATCCTCGATGACCAGAACGCGTCTGCCCCGGATGGCGGCGGGGTCCTCCACGAAAATCGGGGAGGCGGCCTCGACGATCACGGCGTTTGGATTGGCGCGCTGCACATTCTCGCGCACGAGCCTTACGTTCTCCGGCGGGGCCGTGTCGACCTTGTTGATGACGATGGCATCGGCCATGCGCAGGTTAGCCTCGCCCGGGTAGTAGGCGAGCTCGTGGCCCGGCCGGTGTGGATCGGCGACGACGATGTGCAGGTCTGGTCGGTAGAAGGGGAGGTCGTTGTTGCCGCCGTCCCAGAGGATCACGTCCGCCTCGGCCTCGGCCTCGCGGAGTATGCGCTCATAGTCGACCCCGGCGTACACGACCACGCCCCGCTCGACCAGCGGCTCGAACTCTTCTCGTTCCTCTATCGTGTAGGTGCGGGCCTCAAGGTCCTGCAGGGTCTCAAAGCGCTGACACACCTGAGCCGACAGGTCACCGTAGGGCATGGGGTGCCGCACGACCACCACCCGACGGCCCGCCCGGGTGAGAATGCTGGTGATGTGTCGGGTTGTCTGGCTCTTGCCGGCACCGGTTCGCACGGCGCCAACGGCGACGACGGGCACACGGGCCTCGAGCATCGTCGAGTCGGCACCCATGAGCCAAAAGTCGGCGCCAGAGGCCAGCACTGCAGAGGCCCGATGCATGACATAGTCGTGAGGAACGTCGCTGTAGGCAAACACCACGAGGTTGACGTGCTCCCGGCGGATCAGGTCGAGGAGCTGCTCCTCGGGGTAGATGGGGATGCCGTTGGGGTAGAGTGATCCGGCCAGCTCTGGGGGGTAGATGCGGCCGGCGATGTTGGGTATCTGGGCGGCGGTGAAGGCGACGACCTCGAAGGTGGAATCGTTGCGAAAGCGGACGTTAAAGTTGTGAAAGTCGCGCCCCGCAGCGCCCATGATGATCACTCTGGCGCTCATCAGCGCTCTTGTCAGACCTCCTCTCAGCTCGCTATTCCCTCTCCTTTTGCGAACAGGACGCCAATGGCCACACAGGCCAGCCGGGTCTCAGCCGGGTCAGACCGGGAGCCCAAGGCCAGCGGGGCCCGGGTGCCGACGACCAGCCCGGCCATCTGACCGCCTGCAAAGTAGGTGATGCCCTTGCACATCGTGTTGGTGGCCTCGAGCGTGGGGCCAATGAGAATCTCGGCCCGGCCCGCAACCTCGCCCTCCTTGCCCGCCGCAGTTGCAGCCTCGGGGTCGATGGCCACATCGAGGGTGAAGGGACCGTCAACGATGGCCCCAAGGGACTCCCACAGCTCTCGCATGGCAACCAGCCCGGCGATCTCGCGGGTGACCGGGCGGTCCAGCGACGCTGTGTTGGTGCCGGCCAACAGGGCTACCCTGGGCTGCTCGAGCCCGAGCTTTCTCCCGACCTCAATGGCATTGCGGATGATCTCGACCTTCTGATTGACGTCGGGATAGAGCACGACCCCGCCATCTGAGATACACAGCAGCCGTGGGAAGCCGGGGATCTGAAAGACGCCGACGTGCGAAACGAGCCGCTCGGTCCGCAGCCCCGCCTCGCGGTCCAGCGCCGCATGCAGAAAGACCGTGCTCGACACGAATCCCTTGACCGCAACCTGGGCCTGGCCAGTCCTCACCAGATGCATCGTCGCCCGAGCAACCTCATCAGGGCCGGTGCGGTGCACCACCTGGCAGCCGCTCAGGTCCACGTCGCCCTCGCGCGCGAGGGCACCGATGCGGCGCTCGTCGCCCACGAGAATGGGTCGGGCGAGGCCGAGGGAGCAGCAGGCTGCCGCCGCCTCCAGCACCTCGGTCTCCTCGCCGCCGGCGATGGCGATCGACAGGGTTGGCGGCCGACGGGCGGCGTCGAGCAGGTCTGCAAAGCTGCGCAAGGCAGGCATGGCGTCTCCCTTGACCCCCTGCCGCCGGAAGCTACTTGCCGGCTATCTTCACCAGCAAGATCCCGACCTCGTAGAGCAGTATCAGGGGAACCATCACGATGACCATGTTGACCGGGTCGGGTGTAGGCGTCACAACCGCCGCAATGACGGCGGAGAGCACGATCCAGAACCTGCGAAAGTTGCCGAGCGCCTTCGAGGTGACGAGGTTGAGCTTGGCCAGGAAGAACATGACCAGTGGCAGCTCAAAGATGATCCCGACCCAGAACATGACCGTGGTAACAAAGCCGATGTACTTCTCGATGGTCCAGAGTGGCGTGATAATGTTGGCACCAAAGTTGGCCAGGAAGCGCACGGCAGCTGGCAGCATCACCAACCCAGCAAAGGCAAGGCCGGCGATGAATGATAGCGTGCCACCTGGAAGGAGCAGGTACAGGTATCGCTTCTCCTGCGGAGTCAGGGCCGGGAGCAGGTAGCGTACGACCTCGTAGAGGATCACCGGCATCGCCAGTGCGACGCCGCAGATGAGGGCCACGCGGAAGTAGACGACGAACCCCTCGGTCGGGCCCTGGGCGACCAGCACGTGCTGCTCCATCGGCTTTTTGAGTACGAGAAGCACGCGCTCGGTGAATATCAGGCTGAACGCAGTGCTGATGACCAGGGCGATGGCGATGACGATCAGCCGGTCGCGCAGCTCCTCGAGGTGCTCGACAATCGTCAGCTTGACATCGCCGGGTACTTCCTGGCTGCTCATCCTGCGCTCGTCCCTTCATCGTCGATGGCCGATCCGAGTCGGAGCCAGTTCTCCTCCGCCTCGTCCAGAGGTGATGACGGCGTTGGCGCCTTCTCCGTCTTTGCGGGCTGTGCCTTGGGCTGGGCGGTGATCTCGGCGGAGAGTGCCCTGGCCTCACGCTGCACGGCCTGAGCCTCCGCCTGGGCGGTCTTGGTGACGTCGGTGAGGCTGGCCTGAATATCGCTAAGGGGCTGTGTGAGATCGCTGCTGAGCTCTGCGACACTGCCCTGGAGGTCGGCGGTCAACTCCCGACTGGCCTTTCTAAAGTCGTTCACGGCCCGGCCTATGGCCGCGCCAATCTCCGGCAGCCTGCCGGGGCCAAACACGATGAGGGCGATCACAAAGATCAGCAGCATCTCTGCTGGCCCCACGCCGAAGATCTCCATGGGTTCTTCTCCTCTAGGGCCCGGCTGCGCTAGCTCTCGTGCTGAGCGGTGCCGGCCGAGATCGATAGCGAGGGGAGTTGGGCTACGAGCGCACCGAGGGCGCCATTCACAAAGCGCCGCGAGCTGTCGCTACCGAACAGCTTGGCCAACTCGACCGCCTCATTGATGGCGATTTTGGGAGACGTCTCGCCGCTGAACGCTATCTCATAGATGGCGAGGCGCAGGATATTGCGGTCCACGCCCGCAATCTGCTCGACCGGCCACTCGGGGGCAACGCGCGCAATCAGCGAATCGATCTCAGCCTGGTGCTCGAGCGTGCCCTTGACGAGGGCGCGGGCGAAAGCCTCGCCTTCGGGCGGCAGCTCCTTATCCGCCAGGCGTTGGCTGACGACCGTTTCCGGGTCGTGATTCGTCATGTCGATCTCAAAGAGCGCCTGCAGTGCTACAACACGCGCTCGACGTCTGACTCTCACCGCCGGTCTCCCTACTGGAGCCTCACAGGCTGCCTCGATCGTTCTCAGAGCCTGGCAACACGGCGGGCAATGCTCCTGCGTCCGAGGTCGGAAGCAGGCCCGTCCCTCGTTAGCTCATCGTGCTAAATCAGGAGCCTATGCTGGCCCTCTCGATATCACGGAAGTACACGTTAACCGCCCGGACAGGCATGCCAACCATGTCATGCACCGCCCGGGTTACCCTGGCCTGAATCTCCCGGCCGAGGGCCGACAGGCTGACATCAGGCTGTGCCACCACATAGACGTCAATGACCACGGCGTCTTCGACGACATCGACGCGGACTCCGGCGTTGGGCCCCAGCCCTCCCCAGAGTGACCCAACGCCGCGCACCGGCGCGGGGGACAGGCGACTGACTCCCGGCACCGATAGCGTGGTCAACCGGGCGATGGTGGCCAACACCCTCGGGGCGATACGAACCGTGCCCAGCTTTTCATTCATCTCCGGAGCCTCACTTCCCGGGGGTCGTGTCCCCGTGGGCCACCGATAGGCCCACCTACATCGCGAGACCGCCGTCGACGCAGAGGACCTGGCCCGTGATAAAGCTCGCCTCGTCGGAGGCGAGGAAAGCGACAGCGGCGGCGATCTCTTCCGGCGTGCCAAAGCGCCCCAATGGCGTCGCCTCTATCGCTCTTGCCTTGAGCTCCTCGGGCAGATCGCGGGTCAGAGCGCTGGGTACAAAACCGGGAGCGACGGCGTTCACGGTGATATTGCGCGAAGCCACCTCTCTCGCCACGGCCTTGGTGAACCCGATCAGGCCAGCCTTGGCTGCAGAGTAGTTGGCCTGGCCGGCATTGCCGGCGATGCCGCTCACCGATGTGATGTTCACGATACGCCCGTATCGCTGTTTCATCATCGGACGCAGGCATGCCCTGGTGCAATGGAACGCGCCCTTGAGATTCGTATCGAGCACCGTGTCCCAGTCCTCGGCCGACATGCGGACAAGCAGGCCATCCCGCGTCGTGCCCGCGTTGTTGACCAGGATGTCGATGCGCCCGAACGCCTCGAGGGCGCGGCGGATCAGCTCCTCCGCGTCCGAAGCGATGCGAACATCGCCCTGCACGGCCTCCGCACGCCCACCGGCAGCCCGGATCTCGCGGACCACCTCCTCGGCGCCAGCAGCGTCGGCCCTGTAGTTGACCGCCACCTGGGCACCGAGCGCGGCAAGCTTCAGGCAGATTGCCCGGCCGATGCCGCGGGACCCGCCGGTCACCACTGCGGCTTTCCCTGTCAGGTCCACCTTGTCCTCCGCCTCAGGAGTGGGGCATCTGCCGAATCGCGTCTGCCGCCTGCCTCACCCCTGCAAGGTCGCCACAGGGAATGCAGGTGGCCTCGGGGGCGATGCGTCTGACGAGCCCGGTGAGCACGTCCTTGGGGCCGACTTCGATAAAGGTCGAGATGCCCTGGTCGATGATGTACTGGATCGAGGACGTCCACCGCACAGGCGAGATGAGCTGCGCCTCGAGCTCGGCGGCTACCGCCTCCGCAGAGTCGAGCGGACGGGCATCACGGTTGGCGATAACGGGGATACGAGGAGGATGCAGGTCCGCACGGTGCAGTGCTTCGCGGAACCGGGTGGCAGCCGGCTCCATGAGCGGCGAGTGTGCGGCGATGCTCACGGCGAGGGGGACCACACGTCTCGCCCCGCGGGCCCTCGCCAGCTCGCCGGCGACGCGAGCCCCTTCCGGGCTGCCCGAGATGACCACCTGCCCGGGAGCGTTGTCGTTGGCCACGACGACGACCTGTCCGGTCTGCGCCGTGGCCTCCCGACAGATGTCAGAGACCGTCTCCAGATCGAGCCCCAGGATTGCGGCCATGCCGCCGGGGTCCCCATCGCCGGCAGCCTTCATCGCCCGACCGCGCTCGCTGACGAGCCCGAACCCTGTAGAGAAAGAGAATGCTCCCGCGATCGCCAGCGCGGCATACTCGCCGACGCTGTGCCCCGCGGCGACAGCCGGTGCGTCGGCAGGGCCTGCAAGGGCCTCCTGTAGCGCCGCCCAACAGGCGAGCGACGTCACGTAAAGGGCCGGTTGTGCGTTGACGGTGTCGGTAAGCTGCTCGGCAGGGCCCTCGAACACGAGCCGGGTGAGCTCGCCCTGCCAGAGATTGTCCGCCTCGTCAAAGATGGCCCGTGCTGCGGCGGATGCGTCGTACAGATCACGTCCCATTCCAACGAACTGCGAGCCCTGACCGGGGAAAAGCACTGCGTATCCGGGCATTGGACCTCCGGGTTGCCGGGGCAGCCGTAGCCGAGCGATCGATCACGCTCGACGGGAAGGATCGTCTAGGTAGACGATCCGCCGGATGCCTTGGTCTTGATCGGTATGATCTGCCGGCCCCGATACATGCCGCAGTTCGGGCAGATGTGGTGAGGCCGATGCATCTCGTGGCACGCCGGGCAAGGAACCAGGTGCACTGGCTGCAGAGCCATATGGCTCCGTCGGCGGGCCGAACGTCCTCTAGATAGCTTGCGTTTTGGTACTGCCGGCATTCTACTCGACTGTTCCTTTCCCGTCTGGCACCGCAGAGCATATCGCGTGACGGCAAGTGAGCCCGCGGGGCGTCACTCTTCGCCTTCCAGCAGTTCGCGCAGGGCCGACCACCGTGGATCGCCTGTGGCGTCCTGGCAGCCACAGGGCCCCTCGTTCAGGTTCTGCCCGCAGATGGGGCAGAGCCCGGCGCACGCCTCGCCGCACAGCGGATACTGCTCTCGGTGTAAGACGATATACTGCCGCACGACCTCGGTGAGATCGAGCGTGTGGCGTGCATCGATGAGCAGAGCCTCGTCAATGTCGCCAGTCGGAAGCCTCGCCCCCGTCTGAATGTCGACGGTGGGCATGTACTCCTCTTCGAGCTCAAAGTCCACGGGACTGTTGAACTCTTCGGCGCAGCGCCGGCACTCGATAGTGACTACCGTGTGCAGCCTGCCCGTTGCCAGGATGCCGCTCGCGGTACGCGTGAGCTTGAGATGCCCTGTCAGCGGTTCTATGGCTCTCACGTCCTCGTCGAGGTCGTGTAACTCCTCATCGAGGTCGTACTCTCGGCGGGCCCCAACCGGCGCTTTTAGCAGTTGGGCAACATTGTACCTCATGGCCTGCATCCTCACAGGGACCGCCGCGCAGCACCGCCTGCCGCAGCCGGCGATTCCCCGATTATAGACATCACCGGAGCGAATGTCAAAGAGCCATCGCCCTGCGTTTCACAGCTGGGCCGTGCCTTCCGGGGACCTTGCTGTCGGGCTGGGCGAGGCGCCGTGCTCCTGTGCCGGGCGCCGACGCTGCTCGAGGGCAGCCAGGCCATTGGCGACAGTTCGCTGCACGGCGGCGAGCTCGTCGCTCAAGCGCAGAAGCACCTCTCTGGCATAGTCGTCGGCCCCCTGTCGGATGGCCCTGGCCTGACGCTCCGCCTCGGCCAGGATGCGCTCAGCACCTTCCTGCGCCTGTCGTCGCAACTCGTGCTCGCCGACCAGCCGCGCCGCATCCTCCCGTGCCTTGCTGATGATCCTCGCCGCCTCTTCCTGCGCCTCGGCAATCACTTTTTCCCGCTCCTGCTGCAGGCGTCGCGCCTGCTTGATCTCCTCAGGGAGCGAGATGCGCATCTGGTCGATGATGTCGAGAAACACCGTCTCGCTGACGATGACAGCCGACGAGAACGGGATGCGGCGCCCCTTCTCGATAAGGGCCTCAAGCCTGTCTACCAGACGCAGGATGTCGATGGCCATCACCCCCTAGTTCGGCTCAGCTTCCTCGCTCCAGAAGCTCAAGACCCTCTCCCGGAGGGCGGCATGGGCCGGCTGTGCGAGGTCGGGATCGGACTCGAAGAGCGTGCGCGCCACTCGCCGCGCATCCTCCAGGATGCGGCCGTCGGATAGCGTGGCCACCTTGAGATCGGGCAACCCGCTCTGGCGGGTGCCAAAGAACTCGCCCGGCCCGCGAAGGCGCAGGTCCTCCTCGGCGAGTGCAAAGCCGTCGTGCGTCTTGGCGACGATGGCCAGGCGGTCCATGGCCTCCTGCGCCGACGAGTCCGAGATGAGCAGGCAGTAGGACTGGGCCTCGCCCCGGCCGACGCGCCCGCGGAACTGGTGCAACTGGGCCAGGCCGAAGCGGTTGGCCCCCTCGATCAGCATGACTGTCGCGTTGGGGACGTCAATGCCTACCTCGACCACTGCCGTGGACACCAGAATGTCGTACTCGCCATTGCGGAAGGCACCTATTACGGCGTCCTTCTCGTCCGCCTTCATGCGGCCGTGAAGCAGCGCCAGTCGCAGGTCGGGGAACACTTCCTCCTGCAGCCGCTCGTACTCCTCGGTCGCCGCCTTGGCCTCCATCTTGTCCGTCTCCTCGATCAGCGGGCATATGATGAAGGCCTGGTGCCCCTTCTCGACCTGCGCGCGCACAAACTGATAGGCTCGCTCGCGCTCGCGCGGTGCGATCAGGTGCGTGATGACCCGCTGACGATTGGGCGGGAGCTCGTCGATGACCGACAGGTCCAGGTCCCCGTAGATCGTCAGGGCGAGGGTGCGGGGGATGGGCGTTGCCGTCATCACCAGGAGGTGCGGGACGACCTCCGAGTCTCCCTTCTGGCGGAGGCTGGCCCTCTGCTGGACGCCGAAGCGATGCTGCTCGTCCACGATCACCAGGCCGAGCTGGCGGAACTGCACTCCCTCCTGAATCAGGGCGTGGGTTCCGACCACGATATCCAGCTCGCCGGCTGCGATAGCCTCGCGTATCTCCGCCTTCTCGCGTGCGCGGAGGCTGCCAGTGAGCAGGGCCACGCGGACGGGCTCTTCCCGGCCACCACCTCGAGCCAGTGTCAATTCGTCGATCAGGCGGCAGATAGTGTCGAAATGCTGGGCGGCCAGGATCTCCGTCGGCGCCATCAGGGCTGCCTGTTGGCCGCTCGCGACCACCTGGAGCATGGCGGCGACGGCGACCACGGTCTTGCCCGAACCCACATCGCCCTGTAGCAGGCGGCTCATGGGCGTGGCCTTGGCCAGGTCGGCGGAGATCTGCTGCCAGGACCGCTCCTGTGCGGCAGTGAGGCGGAAAGGCAGCCCCGCGAAGAACTGCTCCACGGCCGGGCTGGGAGGAGCGGGCCGGCCGGAGCGGCTGCGCCAGGCATGTCGCTTGCGAAGCACGCCAAGCTGCACGAGGAGGAACTCTTCGAAGCAGAGCCGGCGGCGCGCCTGGTCGATCTCGGCCTGGTTGCGCGGAAAGTGCACGGCGCGCAGTGCCGCCGCCAGGTCCAGCAGTCCCTCCTGGCTGCGCAGGGCAGCGGGCAGAGGGTCGGCTACCTGGCTCACGTACCCGTCAAGCGTCGTCTTGATGAGCCGGCGGAGCCACCGGTCGCTGATTCCCTCAGTCAGCGGGTAGACCGGCACCAGCCGGCCGGTGTGCAGTTGCTCGCGCTCGAGGGGCTCCCATGTCGGCGACTGGAAGGTCAGCCGGCCGAGGTACTCCTCGACGCGGCCGCTGAGCACGATCTCGCGGCCCGGCCGGAGGCGGCTCGCCAGGTAGGGCTGGTTGAACCAGGTGACCTCGATGGTGCCGCTGCGGTCGGCGACGATACAGGTGGTGATGTGCAGGCCGTTGCGGGCCTGGCGGGTCTTGGTGTCCCACACTGTGCCGACGAGGGTGACCTCCTCGCCATAGCGGAGCTGGTCGATGCGCTTAAGCCGGGAGTAGTCGTCGTAGCGCCGCGGCAGGTGGAAGAGCAGGTCACGCACCGTGCGGATGTTCAGGCGCTCCAGGCGCCTTGCGTACGTGGCGCTCACCCCCGCGAGGCTGGTGACAGGCTGCTCCAGGGAAGGCGGCGGAGCGTTCCTGGAGGCGGCGGACGGCCGGCTTGGGCTGTGGGGTTCCGGTGACTGCTCCCGCAACGGCTGCTCCAAGGCCGATGCTGCCACTGAGGCGCATAGTTCCTGTGCCCTGGCCAGGGCCTGCAGAGCCTGGGCAACGGCCTGTGCCCGGCTTGTGCGCTCCTGCTGGCCATAGCCTTCGAGGAGAGAGGCGATGGTATGCACCAGCTCCGAGAGCTCGGCACTCTGAGCGGCGCTCTGAGCCTCTTTGATCCAGAAGGGAAGGAACTTGCCCAGGCCTCCGATCACAACCCGGTCCGGGCACCCCTGCTCCCGCTCCATGGTAAGGATGCGAGCCAGCTTGTCAAAGGTCGATCTCATGAACGCACAATCCTTAGAAAGAGCCGTGGAGGCCGCGGCGAGCCGCCTCAAAGGGTGCCGGAGTACAGGCAAGCAAGCCCGGCAGCGCCGGGGCCCGCGTGGGCCGTAATGACTGCTCCTGCCTCGCCGAGCACCATCTGCTCGCGGGGAAGGAAACCTTGCAGGCGCTCCTCAAGATACCCTGCCGCCTGCGGTGCGCCCGCGTGGAGGATGGCCACATGCTCCAACGTGCCCGCCTCTGTCGCCAGAGCAATCAGGCGGTCCATGCCGCGGCCAAATGAGCGCACCTTCTCCGCGAGCACAACCTCCCCCTCGCTGACGACGGCGATCGGCTTGATGGCCAGCAGATTGCCCAGCAGGCTCCTTGCCCAGCTCACCCGGCCGCTCCGTTGCAGAAAGTGCAGGTCGTCGATCAGAGCGTAGAGGCGCAGCCGCGGCAGCATGTCCTGTATGAGCTGCAGAATATCGGCGCGAGACCGCCCCTCCCTGGCCGCCTCGGCGGCGTGCACGGCCACCCAGCCCGTGCACATGGTGACCTGCCGCGTGTCTATCACGCTGATCCTCTCCGGATCCACCTCCTGCGCAGCCATCCAGGCGGTGCTGTATACACCGCTGAGCCGAGAGGCGAGGTGGATCGAGACAATCGGCCTCCCGTCGCTCAGGAGCCGCTGATAGGCCTCGGCAAAGACGCCCACAGCTGGCTGCGAGGTCGTGGCCCGCTCGCCGCTCCGCAGGCGCCGGTAGAGCTCGTGGCGCGGGATGTCCATGCCTTCGCGGAAGGTCTCGCTGCCAAAGTGAATCTGGCACGGAATGACTGTGATGTCAAGGCGGCGGGCGAGCTCGGGCGGCAGGTCGGAGGTGCTATCGGTGACGATGTGAGGTGCGCTGCTATTCATCCCATGCCCTCATAGACGGCCACTCCGAGCGCCGAGTTGCCCACATAAGTGGCGACGGAGGCCGGGTAGAAAGCTGTCTCTACCTCCTGCTCGGGCATCTCCTCATTGATCAGCGTCGCGAGTTCGATGCTCTCCGGCATGGGTTTTCCCTGGAGAATAGCGAGGCGCTCCACACGCGGAAACTCGACTACGAACTGGAAGAGCCGCTCGACTGCGCCGCCCCGTGCCCTGGAGCGCTCCAGCACCGCGATCTCGCCCTCCTCGATCACCAGCAATGGCTTGACAGAAGGCGAGACCGGCGTGATCGACGGCACACGCGGACCGAGGCCGCTTCGCTCCAGCTGCTCCAGGCTCTCAACGAAAAAGGCCACGTACATGTGCGGAATCATGGCACGCACGAGGCGCACGACCTCTCGGGCATCGACGCCCGCAGCGGCCGCTTCTGCCGCGGCCTTTGCAAGCCAGGCGAGGGGCGTGGCCACGAGCCGCGAATCCACAAGGGTCACGCGTGTCCGCCCCAGGAAGGTCTGTGCGGCCTGCCGGGCCACTCCAAGGGTCCTTCCGAGCCGCGAGGACAGATGTATGCCGATGATCTCCTCCGATTCTTTGCCAAGCTGGCGGAACAGATCGTGAAACTCGCGCAGCGAAGGGGGGGAGGTGGTCGGCACGATGGTGTCGCTGCTCACCAGTTGGTAGAACTCGGAAAGTGAGAGATCGATGCCCTCGTGATAGGTGCGGCCGCCAATCTCGATGTGAATGGGTATCACATGAATACCGAACCTGCTGGCCTCTTCAGGGGTCAGGCCAGAGGCGCTATCCGTAACAATACTCGTGCGCCCCATGGGTCAGAATACTCCTTTGGGCAGCCGGCTCATGCTACTCCGCAGACACGATGTACTTGTAGTGGGGCTGTCCTCCATCGATCAGCTCCACATCCTGAGCCGGGAAGCGCTGCTTGATGCTCGCGGCGAACGCATCAGCCTCGGACCGGGCCGAGTCTGCGCCATAGTAGATGGTGATAACCTCCATCCTTTCGGCGTGTATCCGCTCCAGAATGCTGATCGCGACCTCTGCGCAGTCCTGCCCTGTTGCGCAGAGCTCGTCGTTCAACAGGCCGATCACGTCGCCCTGGGCTACGCCCAGTCCGTTCACCCGCGCGGCTCGCACCGCATGGGTGATCTCGATCGTCTGGACGGTGCCGGCGGCCTCTTCCATGGCGCGCAGGTTGGCGTCCAGATCGGCCTGGTAGTTCAGGGCCAGCAGGGCGCTGATCCCCTGGGGGATCGTCCTGGTTGGCACGACGGCTACCTGACGGGCGCCGTCGCTTCGGCTCTCGGCGAGGCCCTTGGCCTGCTGGGCAGCCAGTATCACATTGGCGTTGTTGGGCAGCACGATGATCTGCTCGTTGGGCAGCGAGGTGATCGCACTGAGCAGCTCCTCGGTGCTGGGGTTCATCGTCTGGCCGCCGGACACAACGGCGCTGACACCGAGGCTCTCGAACACACGCTGGAGCCCGACGCCCGGCACTACCGCGACGATACCGATGCCCGCCGGTGCGGGCACGGTCGCTGCCGGGCGGGCCATACGCGACATGTAGGCTTCGTGCTGCAGCTGCATGTTCTCGACGACGACATCCTCGAGGATAGCCAGAGAGCAGCCGTAGTCGATGATCTGGCCCGGCCGCTCCGAGTGCACATGCACCTTGATCGTCTCTTCGTCGCCGACGACGAGCACGGAGTCACCCATGGTCGAGATGACCTCGCGGATGGCGTCGACATCCATGCCCTTGCCGCGCATGATGAACTGCACGTCGTAACCATACTCTCCGGAGGGGACCTCGACCTTCACCCTCCCCGCTTCCGTCGTCGTCACACCCGCCTCCAGGACCATCTCCCCGGCCAGGAAGCGCTGCGCGCCCTGAAGCAAGAGCACGAGTCCCTGGCCGCCGGCGTCGACGACGCCGGCCTCTCTGAGCACCGGTAGCAAGCTCGGCGTGCGGGCCAGGGACCGCTCGGCCTCCTCGGTGGCCCGCCGGAGGACCGTCTCGATGTCGTGGCCGTCCTGGGCGGCTGCCTCGAGCGCGGCCTCGGCTGACTCGCGGATCACGGTCAGCATAGTGCCCTCAACGGGCCGTAACACACCTTTGTACGCCGTTGCGGCGCCCTCCTTGAGGGCCCGGGCAAGGTCCGCGCCATCGAAGGCATCCTTCTTATCCAGAGCACGAGCGATGCCACGCAGTATCTGCGAGAGGATGACGCCCGAGTTGCCGCGTGCCCCCATGAGCGCCCCGTGCGCCACTGCCTGGAGGATCTCTCCGGCCGAGTCGCCCTGCACGTGCGAGGCCTCTTCCAGTGCGGCTCGGACGGTGAGCTGCATGTTCGTGCCGGTATCTCCGTCAGGCACGGGGTATACATTCAGTGAGTTCACCAGGTCGGTGTGGGCCTCAAGCCACCGCGCGCTGGACTGGAGCGCCAGCCTCAGGGTGCGTCCGGAGCAGCGCTGGTTGCGGTCGCGCTGGTCAGAGGCCTGTTCGGTCATGCCGGGTGAGGGGTGTTCGGGTGCCAATCGCTGGAGTACCTCCTGGCCTGCCTGAGAGTAACCGGTCAAGTGTTGGAGACTCGCAGGTCCTGCACGTGCACATTCACTTCCTGGATCGGCCTGCCGAGGGCGCGCTCGAGCCGGAACTTGACCGCCTCCATGATGTTGTGTGCTACTTCTGAGATGCGGGTGCCATACTCGATGACGACGTAGAGGTCCACCACGATGGCGCCATCGCGCAGCCGAACCTCAACGCCCCGGTGGGTCGCGTCGCGCTGCAGGATCTCAACGAGGCCATCCCTCAGGGTGCCGGCAGCCGCCAGCCCCACCACGCCATAACAGCCGAGGACCGCCTCGCTCGCGAGGCTGGCCACGGCCAGGGGAGAGACCTCTATCTTTCCCAGGTAGCTCTCGGTCGCCATACGCTCACCTCGTGTGGTGGGTCGCCGCTCAAGTCGTTTGCACAAACGCTTCGCTCATGGTAGAATGTTGGACTTGCTGGCGCTCTGTACCGCCAGATGATCCGTTGCTCACCATGAGGGGGTTACGATGGCGCATCGATGTGCCCTCTGTGGCAAGGCTCGGCCACAGTTCGGGAACAATGTCAGCTTTTCACAGCGCCACACCAAGCGGCGCTGGAAGCCAAACATCCAGCACGTGACCATCCGCTGCGGAGACCGCCTGGTCCGGGCAAAGGTCTGCACGCGCTGTCTGCGCACGCTGGCGAAGGCGGGCTGATTCTCCGCCCGCGAGGGGCCCGGCCCGCGCTTGCCTGCCGGAGCACGGGGCGGGCTCCCACGATGGCCTTCCGACCGGGGCCGGCTCGAGCGAGAGCCGGCCTCACTGGTTGCCCTCAGTCGCGAGGTGCCGCAGGCGAGCGAGGGCCTTTTCGATCCCCTCCGGCGCCTCAAACACGGCGGCCCCTGCCACCACGACGTTCGCCCCCGCTGCCACAACCCGAGCGATGGTATCGGGGTTGATGCCCCCGTCTACCTCTATGTCGCAATCCAACCCCCGCTGGTCCAGCATCGCCCGGAGGCGGGCGATCTTGTCCAGCGTGCTCTCGACGAGCGCCTGCCCCCCGAATCCGGGGTCCACGGTCATCACCAGGATCGTGTCGACGTCCGGGGCGATCTCCTCGACATGACATAACGAAGTGGCTGGATTCAGCGACACGCCGACGCCCTTTCCGAGGTCGCGCACCCTCTCAACGAGTCGATGCAGGTGCCAGGTCGCCTCGACGTGCACGGTCAGCAGGTCCGCACCGGCTGCGGCAAAGCGCTCAATAAAGTCCTCCGGGCGCTCGATCATGAGGTGCACGTGCACCGGCAGGCGCGTGGCCTTCCGCACTGCCCGGACGACCATCGGGCCGACGGTGATGTTGGGCACAAAGTGGCCGTCCATCACATCGACGTGGATCAGGTCGGCCCCTGCGGCCTCGGCCTCCGCGACCTGCTCGCCCAGTCGGGCAAAGTCGGCCGAGAGGATCGAGGGTGCGAGTCGGATGGGCCTTCTCCTCCAGGCAGCCGAAGGCTGCATGGGGCCGCGCGCGTCCGCCTGAAGCTTCTGAATGGCACGGGTTTCTCTAGACGTTGACAACGGTCTGGCACTCCACCGGCGCGCTGCGTAGCTGGCCGCACCCCGCCTGGATGTCGGCCCCGCGGCTCAGACGCAACGTCGCATTGATTCCCCGATGCTTGAGCCTGGCCTCAAAGGCCAGGATGCGCTCGCGGGGTGAGGGCCTGTACGGCAGGTCAGGAACCGGGTTCACCGGGATCAAATTGACGTGGCACAGGAGGCCGTGCAGCAGGCTGGCGAGCGCGTCTGCCTGGGCGAGAGTGTCGTTCACGCCGGCGATCATGGCGTACTCAAAGGTGACGCGCCGCCGAGTCTGCTCAGTGTAGCCGCGGCAGGCTCCGATCAGCATCGCGAGCGGGTACCGCCGGTTCACGGGAACCAGGCGGTTGCGCAGTTCGTCGTCTGGCGCGTGCAGCGATACGGCCAGGCCAACGCCGGGTGCTTCCTGAGCCAGGCGCTCGATCCCGGGGACGATGCCGACAGTCGAGAGCGTGATGCGACGCGCGCCGAGGTTCATACCGGCGGGGTCGTTCAGCACAGCGATCGACCGCAGCACGGCGTCCATGTTCAGGAATGGCTCGCCCATCCCCATGAAGACCAGGTTGCTGACCGTCTGACCGCTGGCTTTGAGCTGGCGGGCGTAGTAGAGGACCTGGTCCACGATCTCCCCGGCGCTCAGGTTCCGCTGCCAGCCGCCGACTCCGGTCGCGCAGAAGGTGCAGCGGATGGCGCAGCCGACCTGGCTGGAGACACAGACCGTCTGCCGCCCTTCGTAGCACATCAGCACCGTCTCGATGGTGTGGCCGTCGGCGAGCGCGAGGAGGACCTTCTCCGTGCGGCCGTCCTGCGATCGCAGGGTGCGCAGCGGTCTGACGCTGCTGATCGTGAACTCTTCTGCCAGCCTCCTGCGGAGCTCCGTGGGAAGGTTGGTCATCTCGCCGGGGTCCGACACCAGGCTCACGTACAGCCAGCGCC
Organism: Anaerolineae bacterium; assembly: GCA_023511475.1. Lineage (GTDB taxonomy): Bacteria > Chloroflexota > Anaerolineae > SpSt-313 > SpSt-313 > SpSt-313. The sequence goes on along the minus strand of JAIMBM010000008.1, from coordinate 1,561 downwards.
ACATCTGGTCCGCGCGATAGCGGGGCTGGCCCCAGGCTACGAGGAGAGTCTGGAGCTCCTCCTTACTGACCTCCGTGAGCGCCCTCTTCTGCTCCATCGCCAGTACCTACGTAAGGGACCGGGCCTTCTGAGCCCTGTGCCCGACCTGAAGCCCGGCCCCAGAGGTCAGACCATTCCCCTCCCGTGCGGGCATGCAACGGCGTGCGGGCGCTAGTCCCTCCGCCGCATGCCCGAGAGCAAGAACACGTAGTAGAGCAGCGACATGACCGCCTGCGCCACGGCGGCGACATAGGTCAGGGCTGCAGCAGAGAGCACGCTCCGGACGCCCTGCTCCTCAGCGGGCGATGTGACGAGGCCCGTGGTGCGCAGCGCCTCCAGAGCGCGACGGCTGGCGTTGAGCTCGACCGGCAGGGTGACCAGGGCGAAGACTGCGGCGAGGGCGAAGAAGCCGACCCCAATAAGCGCAAGGTTGAACTGGTCGATAAGGTACCCCACGAAGAAGAGGATGGGTCCCAACCAGGATCCAAAGGTCAGGATGGGCACGAGCCCTGCCCTCAGGCGCAGCCCGACATAGTCGGTAGCGTCCTGCGCGGCGTGCCCGACCTCGTGGGCCACGATGCCCAGGGCTGCAACCGAGCCCGAGTTGGCCACGCCAGCGGAGAGCCGCAGGATCTTGCTCCGCGGATCGTAGTGATCGGTCAGCACGCCCGGCGTGCCTTCGATGCCCACACCGCCGAGCCCGCCCGCGGCGAGCAGATAGCGGGCCGCGTCGTATCCGGTGATGCGACGGGCGTTGGGAATGCGCGAGTACTTGTTATACGATGAGTGCACCTTGTACTGGGCATAGAGGGCGAGCAGCAGGGCAGGCAACCCGAAGATAAAGTACAGCAGATTATAGTAACCCAAAAAGAGCGGCATAGTACAGACCTCCCTCTGCACCAACACCGTGCAGTCGGCGAAGTATACTACAAGCAGAGTCGTCTGTAAAGTCTCAGGCGCTTTCGGCCATCTCGGCGCGCCAGGCGGCCATGAGCTCGCGCACGCTCTCGTAGACCCACGTCGGGCAGGCCTGGCAATCGGGCCCCGGTGGCTCGTGTGTCACCCCCGAGAGCACGAGGATGGTCGGCAGGCCAAGCTGCTGGCCGCCGAGGATGTCGGTCTCGAGACGATCCCCGAGGATAGCGGTGCGCTCCCGAGGCTGGCCGAGGCGGGAGACCGCCATCTCGAGCATGGGTGGTTCCGGCTTGCCGATGATGCGAGGGGTCACATCCGTCGCGGCCACCAGCGCCGCGACAATGGCCCCGGCCCCCGGTATCTGCCCTGCCTCTGTCGGCAGGGTGCGGTCGGGGTTGGTTGCAATGAATGCCGCGCCTGCCCGGATGGCCAGCGTCGCGTCGCGGAGCCTGGCGTAGGTGAGCTGGCGATCGAGGCCCACCACGACCACGTCGGGGTCCTTCTCCGTCACGTGCAGGCCCTGCTCGCGGATGGCACTCTCCAGTCCGCTCTCGCCGACAATGAAAACCCTCGCGCCGAGGCCATAGTTGCGCGCGAGGAACTCGGC
>JAIMBM010000079.1 GCA_023511475.1 Anaerolineae bacterium | reverse complement strand
CGCCTGGATGCAACCGTCGGGTGCCTCGCGGTGTTCAGTCTTGGAGTCCGGCCGTAGCCCGGACGTTCGGTAGGGTTTCGCCAGCAACTGCAGGAGGTGTCAGATGACAGGGATCAGTCGCCGTCGGCTCTTGCGCACCAGTGCGCTCGCACTCGCGGGTGTGATCGCGGCGGCCTGCGCTCCGGCGCCGACCGCTGCGCCCGGGCCCACGGCCCAGACCGCCGCCACTGAACCGGCAACTCAGCCCACCAGGGTCACGCCGACCGAAGCGCCCAGGCTCGCGGGCAAGCTCTCCGTGATGATCTGGGGCAGCAAGCAGGATGTCGACGAGGTCCGCGCGGTGATCAGTGGCTACCAGAGCAGATTCCCCGAGGTTACGCTGGATATCCAGGAAGGGGGCTGCGGGCCCGACTATGCTGCCTGCAAGACCCTGATCGCAGGCGGCAGCATGGTCGACGTCTTTGTGCCGGGCAACTGGGTTAATCAGTCCATGATCAGGGACAGGGTGCTGCTCGAGCTCGATCCGTTCATCGACCGGGACGGCCTCAACCTCGACGACTTTTACCCGGCAGCGCTCAACGCCATGAAGGGCATGCTCGACAACAAGGTCTATGCCCTCCCGATGGGCTATCATATCACGGTCATCTACTACAACAAGGACCACTTCGACAAAGCCGGGCTCCCTTACCCGCCCGCTGACGGCAACTATACCTGGCACGACCTCAGGGAGTGGGCCAGGAAGCTGACCCTCGACGCCAACGGAAACGACGCCAACTCGAGTGCCTTCAAGCCCGAAGACATCAAGCAGTGGGGGTTCTGGACCTGGCCCTTCAACTCGGCGGGATACGAGTCCATTCTGCTCGCCTTCGGCGGCAGCAGCATGTCGGTGCCCGATGGCAGAAAGTGCAACATGGAGCATCCCGACACGATCCGGGCCTTCCAGTTCATCCAGGACATGATCTGGAAGGACCACTCCACGATGACTCCTCAGGCGGACCAGGAAAACGCTGGCAAGTATCGCTTTGCTGCTGGCGAGGTCGCCATGCTACAGGGCGCCCACTGGATGACCACGATCATCAACGACCAGAACCCAAGCCTGCGCAACGATGTGGCCGCCCAACCCCGCGAGAAGGCGGGCAACGCCACTAACGTCTTTGTCCATGGGTGGGGCATCTACAGCGGGGCCCAGGCGCCGGAGCTCGCCTGGCACTTTGTCAGGTACGTGTCTACGGAGGGCGCGGGCCCCGAGATGGGTCTGATCCCGGCGTACACGGACCTTGCGCTGTCCGACATCTTCCTGAAGAGGCCTGGCGAGCCCGAGCATCTCAAGGAAGCGTTCCTCGACCCCGCAAGCTGGCCGCTCTGTATGAGCGCCACGATGTTCAACGAAAAGTTCGCCGAGATCACGGGCCCGGACGGCATGGCCCCGGCCATCGAGATGATCTTCCTGAACGAGAAGCCCGCCGCGGAGGCTCTCGCGGGCCTCTGTGAGAAGATCGATGCGATCATGGCCAGCTAGGACGCGGACACCTTTTGACCCAAAGGAGGAATACCCGTGGATAAGCTCAGTCGTCGCAGGTTCCTGCGCAGCAGCGCGCTCGCCCTCGCAGGCGTCGTGTCCGCTTGCGCGCCCAAACCTGCTGCCACTCCCCAGCGCGAGCCTACGGCCGCACCCACCACCGGCGCTCCGGCAACCGAGCCTGCCAAGGTTACGCCAACCGAAGCCCCCGAGCTCTCGGGCAAGCTCTCGGTCATGATCTGGGGCAGCAAGCAGGATATCGACGAGGTGCGGGCCGTCATCGCCGGGTACGAGTCCAGGTTCCCCGATGTCACCCTGGATATCCAGGAAGGAGGATGCGGAGTCGACTATGGCGCCTGCAAGACGCTGATCGCGGGCGGCGCCATGCCCGATGTGTTCGTACCCGGCGACTGGCTGATTCCGGCCATGAGCCAGGATGGGGTGCTGCTCGTTCTGGACCCATACATCGACCGTGATGGCGTCAACCTCGATGATTTCTACCCGGCCGCGATGATCTCGCTCAAGGGGACGGACAACAAGGTACTTGCCCTGCCCATGGGCTATCACATCTGCGTCATGTACTACAACCAGGACATGTTCGACAAGGCCGGGTTGCCGTACCCGCCTGCCGACGGGAACTATACCTGGCACGATGTCCGCGAGTGGGCCCGCAAACTCACCCTCGACTCCAAAGGGAACGATGCCAACTCGTCGTCGTTCGACCCCAACGACATTGTGCAGTGGGGCATGTGGACCTGGCCGTTCACCTACATCGGGTTTGAGCCCATAATCCTCGCCTTCGGCGGCAGCGTGATGACCATTCCCGATGGCAAGAAGTGCAACCTCGAGCATCCCGATTCCATCCGTGGAATGCAGTTCATCCAGGACCTCATCTGGAAAGACCACTCCACCATGACGCCGCAGGCCGATCAGGAGAACGCTGGCAAGTACCGCTTCGCGGCGGGTGAGGTGGCCATCATGAGCGCTGCCGCTCACTGGCAGACGAACATCGTCCTGGACCAGAACCCCTCGCTGCGCAACGACGTGGCTGCCATGCCCAAGGAGAAGGCCGGCAACGCCACACACATCTATGTCACCGGGTGGGGCGTCTACAGCGGTACCAAGGTCCCAGAGCTTGCCTGGCACTTTGTCAGGTTCGTCTCAACCGAGGGGGCGGGCATCGAGATGGGCCTCATCCCGGCCTACAAGGACCTCGCCATGTCCGACCTCTTCCTCAAGCGCCCGGGCGAGCCGGAGCATCTCAAAGAGGCGTTCCTGGACCCCGCCGCATGGCCGCTGTGCATCCCGCCTACCGTGAACAATGTGCACTATGCCGAGATCATCGGGCCCGACGGCATCGCGCCGGCGATCGAGGAGATCTACCTGAACGAGAAGCCGGCCGCCGAAGCGCTGGCGGGCGTGTGTGAGAAGGTCGACGCCATCATGGCGAGCTAGCGGGGCATGCTCTGCCGCACGCGATGCCGTGGGCAGCAGGCGCTGCCCACGGCATCGCCCTGGCTTGTGCCCCGCAGGCAACCCCGAAGCGGTTCCCTATCGCAAGCGAGGCGAGATCCTTTACCGAGGAAGGCGATGCGCGAGATGACTATCGGCGTCAGGACGCGAAGAGGCCCAAGCCCGCAGGCGCGTCGCGAGTGGCTGGCGGCTTACGCGTTCCTGACCCCTCAGATACTGGGCCTGTTGATCTTCCTGGCAGGTCCGCTCATCGTCTCGATCTACTATACGTTCACCAAGTGGGACCTGGTTGCCCCGGCGCCTACCTGGATTGGCCTTGCCAACTGGCAACACCTGCTAGAGGACCCACGTATCGGGAAGGTTCTGTGGAACACCGTCCGCTTCATCCTGACCGGTACAACGGGCTTTCTGGTACTTTCGCTGGCGGTGGCGCTCCTGGTCAACCAGGGGCTGCGGGGCACTGCGGTCATGCGCACCCTCTTCTTCCTGCCCTGGGTGCTTTCGCAGGTTGCTGTCGGCACGACGTGGAAGTGGCTGCTCAACACGCGCTCTGGGCCCATCGTCCAGGCCTTCAAGCTCTTTGGCCTGCGCAGCCCCGAGTGGCTTCTCGATGCCCGCTATGCCATGATCGCCATCGCCATGGCTACGACGTGGCAGGCCCTCGGTTTCGGAATGACGATCTACCTGGCAGGCCTTCAGGGGATACCGCAGCACCTCTACGACGCGGCCAAAGTGGACGGCGCCAATGCCTGGCAGCGGTTCCGCTACGTGACCTTTCCTTCGCTGTCGCCGGTCATCTTTTTCCTCACCGTGACCTCTCTGATCGGTGCTTTCCAACTCTACGACCCGGTGGTCATGATGACCTCGGGAGGTGTCGGCATCGCCCCCGGTGGACCCAAGGACTCGACCCGCACCATCGTGCTTTACCTTCAGAACCAGATGTTCAGCTACAGCGAAAAGCTCTCTGGCCTGGGCTACGCCGCGACGATCGCCTGGGTGCTGGCCGCCCTCATCTTCGTGGTAACCCTCATCCAGTGGCGCGCGGCCCGCTGGTGGGTGTTCTACGGTGGCGAGGAGGACTAGAAGGATGGCCGGCTATATCCCTCATGCGCGTCTGGGGGCTCAGGAGACCGCAGTCAGCCTTCGGTTCCGGAAGGTTGCTCCACGAGCCCTGCTGCACGTCCTCGCCGTCGTGCTGCTCCTGATCCATCTCGTGCCTGTGATCTGGGTGCTATCGTCCTCGTTCCGGACCAACGTCAACATGTACAACCCGGATCAGTGGATCCCGCACCCGGCGACGACCGAGCACTACACCAACCTGTTCACCTTCCTCCCCAATATGGGGCGTTACCTGGTCAACACCATACGAATCGCGGGCCTGAGCACTGTCGGTCAGCTGCTTTCCTGCTCCATGGCGGCCTATGCCCTGGCGCGTCTGCGTTTCCCGGGGCGCAAGACCATGGTGCTGATCCTCCTTCTGACCATGATGGTGCCGGCCCAGGCGACGCTCGTGCCGGTGTACGTGCTCTTCCGCAGGCTAGGGTGGATCAACACGCCGCTCCCCTTTATCGTGCCCGCCTTTTTCGGTGGCGCCTACGGCACCTTCTTCTTCAGGCAGTTCTTTCTGACCATCCCGCGCGAGCTGGAGGATGCGGCCCTTGTCGACGGCGCCAGCCGGACCCGCATCTACTGGAGCATCATCGTGCCCCTCTCGACGCCTGCTTTCGTGACCATGGGAATCTTGAGCTTTGTTGGCGGCTGGAACGCCTTCTTCGGCCCCAACATCTTCCTGCAGAAGCAGGACCAGTGGACTCTCACACAGGGGCTCAACTACCTCACGGGCCGCTACACGAGCCAATGGGGGGAGATCATGGCGGGCGTAGTGCTGATGTCGCTGCCGATCGTGGTGCTCTACCTCGCGGCGCAGCGCTACTTTGTCGAAGGGATCACCTTCACAGGCATCAAGGCCTGACCCAAGATCCGGAGGCAACAACACCGTGACCCGGTACAGTGGCAGGGAGAACTATCGACGTGCCATCACCTTCTCGTCGCCCGCCTATCTGCCGGTGCGGCTGGGAGTGCACTTCCCGTGGCTCATTGAGAGGGACGAGCGCAAGGAGCGGCGCATCCAGGAGCTCGCGGCAGCCTTTCCCGACGACTTTTACGAGGCCGACCCGGCCATGAACCTGCGGCCACCCGAGCGTGTCGGCGACCTCTATCGCTGGACCGATGAGTGGGGCGTGGACTGGGCCGAGGAAGGCCGCGGCATGAAGCCGTGCAGCCATCCACTGGCCTCGGGCTACGAGGCGCTCAGCTCCTACCGCTTCCCGGACCCCTATGCCCCCGGCCGCTTTGCGCAGATCGACAGGGTCCTGGAGAGCCGCGGGGAGCGGTACATCCTGGGCTGGGTGTGGTTCACCCTGTTCGAGCGCCTGTGGATGCTGCGTGGGTTTGAGAACATGCTCACGGACCCCTGGCTCTACCCGGACGAGTTTGTTGCCCTCCGCGACAGAGTGCTCGAGTTCAATCTGGCGCTCATCGACCAGTGGCTGGACCGCGGCGCCGACGGCATCTTTTTCTCCGACGACTGGGGCAGTCAGCGCGGCCTGCTGATCTCGCCGGACGACTGGCGCCGCTACTACAAGCCGTGCTACGCGCGCATGTTCGATCGCGTCCGCCAGAGGGGGGCTCACGTCTGGATGCACCTCTGCGGGAACATCACTGGCATACTGCCTGACCTGATTGAGATCGGCCTGAGCGTGCTCAACCCCATCCAGCCCCAGGCGATGGACCTGGAGCGCCTATCCCGCGAGTTCGGTGGACGGCTGTGCTTCTATGGTGGCGTGGATGTGCAGGGTACGATGGTCAGGGGTACGCCAGCCGAGGTCAAAGCAGAGGTCCATCGCCTCGTGGAGCTCTTTGGGCGCTTTGACGGCGGATACATCGGCGGGACCAGTCATACCATCATGCCCGAGACGCCACTGGACAACATCATCGCCCTGTACGAGGCCTTCGCCGAGTATCTACCCTGAGACGGTAAGGAGACGCACGTTGACTCAATGGACCAGGCTCAGCAACACCGATTACGCCCTCGCCTTTGACCTTGCGAACGGCATACGACTGGCGGACCTCGAAAACCTGCGCTCCGGGAGGGGCTACCTCCGCGACCAGCGGTATGTCAGCTTTGGCAATCCATTCACGATCGAGCTCCTTGGCGACAACGGCTGCTACGACCTGCTGCACAGCGGCCGCGTGTTTCGCGTCGAGGATGCGCAGGTTGCGCAGGAGGAGGGCCATCAGGTGCTGAGGGTGCGGGCGCGCTGTACCCGCGCCCCGCTCATCGCTGCCCTCCGTGTAGCGGTGCCGCCCGCAGGCCCCGCGAGCTACTGGGACCTCGAGCTTGAGAATGTCGGCAGCAGGACCCTCAAAGGCAGGCTGATCTTCCCGCGCCTCGCAGGCGTGTGCGTTGCTGAGGATCTGTCGGCGCAGACCGCCTGCCTGCCTATGCAGGTCGGCGGGATCCGCCGCCGCTTTGCCGCCGAAGACCCCAGCCCGCTTGTGTATCCGTACTACTATGTGCAGGAGCCGTGGTCGACCTACGCGGCACCCTTTGCCATGCCGCTTATGGACCTCCTGTCTGCGGATGAGGACGAGGGCGTCTTCATAGCTGTCCTCGACCCCGATGTCCGGCGCCATGTGCTGGTCCTGACGACGATCGGCGAGCCGCCAGCAGGGCTCATGGAGGTCCGGCGGCAGCTCGAGCTCGCCGCGGGAGAGAGGCTGGTTCTGCCGCGCGTAGCTATCGGGGTGCACATGGGCGGCTGGCACGTAGCCGTAGACGCGTACCGCGAATGGGTCGGCGATCGCCTTGACCCGCGAGACATCCCGCAATGGTTCCGCGAAGCCATCGCCCTCTACGGTGTCGGCGGGATCGGCGGGGGCGGCGCCTACCTGGCCTACGGGCCGGGACCCGAGGGGATGGTCAGGCGCTATCGCGGCCCCCTCGATACCGAGATCGCGTCCTTTGACGAGCTGCCCACGCTCCTCCAGAAGGCGCGCGCCATGGGCACCGACGTCCTCTATCTATGGGACTACTGGGAGGGAGAGCCCGATAGTGGCATGCCTCCATACTGGAACAAGGGAGACTATGTGCCGCGGAGCGATCTCGGGGGTCCAGAGGCCTTCCGCCGGGGCATTGAGGCCGTGCACCGGGCCGGAGGGCGGGTGCTCGTCTACGTTGAGGGCTTTATCATCTGGAAGAACAGCCACCTCGGACAGGAGAGAGGACAGGCCATGGCCCTCTGCGACGAGCATGGGGCCTACTACGAGGAGTACCAGAACAACTGGTCGCTGTGTCCCGCCGATGAGGCATGGCAGCAGTGCCTCAGCGACATCTGCGTGCGGCTCGTGCGCGACTATGACGTCGATGGCATCTTTCTCGACAGCTATGGTGCACAACGCCACCACACGTGCTACAACCGCATCCACAGGCACTGGCCGGAGACGGATATCTGGAACAAGGGCCTGTCCGAGATTATCGCGCGGGTGCGGTCGGCGATACGCCGGATCAAGCCCGATGCAGTGGTCGTGACGGAATCGACCAGCGACCTGCTTCTCCCCGTCGAGGATGGGTCCTGCGATGGGTCACTGGTCTGGGCAGCAGCGTACCATCGGGGCAGGCTCCTTGGGTCCCCGCTCAAGTACGGTTTCCCAGCCGCCAACGTCTTCACCAACGGCTACACGCTCGCGCACCTCAACCAGGTATTTGCGCTGGGCCTGAACCTGGCGGTGGGCCCGGCGTGGGAGGAGCATGCGGCGTATATCCGCACCCTCGTCGAGGTCAAGCGTCGGCTGGCAGATAGCCTGATCTATGGCCGCGTCCTTCCGCCGCTGCGCAGCAACGCGCCGGACGTGGTCGCTACCGCCTTTGAAGGCGCTACGAGTGCCGTCGTCGCCGTTACAAACACCGGCTCCCTCGAGACCTCTGCCGCCATCAGACTCCCGGCACAGTGGGAGGGCAGCCGGTGGCATGCTGTGGTGGGTGCCGGGGATGCGCATGAGACCGCGGCATATGGCTCGCTCTCCCTTGTGCTCGCGCCAGGTGAGCTCCAGGTCTGGGAGAGGGAAGGCTGAGTCCGGCAGGATTTCTCCCGGCATCCTCGAGCGCCCGCTCAGGCCGCGTCCAGCCGGGACCATGGAGCTTAGGGGAGGCAGCTGTTGACACCAAAGGAGCGAGTGCTGGCGGCCCTGAACCGCTGCACGGCCGACCGCGTGCCCGTGGACATCTTTCACGGGGGAATGTACCCTGAGCTCGAGCTTCGGCTCAAGGCACACTTTGGGGTCCTCGACTCTGAAGCCGTGCGCTTGGCACTGGGGCAGGACCTCAGATGGATCTGTCCGATCTACCTGGCCGGAACGCCATCGGCCGGTGAGTGGCCTACGCAGAGCTGCTTCGGTGGACCGTTTCTCGCGACGTACGCCGATGGCGTCGGCGTGCGCCCCCTTAGGAATGTCAGCACTGTGGCGGAGGTCGAGCGCTACCCCTGGCCCAGCCCCGATGCCTTCGACTATGCCTCCGTGGCCGCGCTGGCGCAGACGTACCGGGGCTACGCCATCGTGGCCCCCGGCGAGTGGGCGCCCATCTTTTGCCGCATCAGCGAGCTGTGTGGCATGGAGCGCGCCATGACCATGCTCGTGCAGGAGCCGGCCATCGTCGACGCCATGGTCGAGCACATCACCGATTTCTACCTGGAGTACTACCGGCGCGTGCTCGATGCCGCACCGGGCCTTATCGACATCGCCCAGACGGGCGACGACCTCGCCGGGCAGAAGGGCCTGCTCTTTTCGGTGGGAACTTTCCGGCGGTACTTCAAGAAGCCGCTGGGGCGGCTCTTCGAGCTGATCAAGAGCCGCGGTGTGAGGGTGATGTTTCACATCTGCGGCGCCGTCCAGGACCTGGTGCCCGACCTGATCGACATCGGCCTGGATATCCTGATGCCACTGCAGTTCCGCGCCGTCGGCATGGACGCGCGCAAGCTCAAGGCCGAATACGGCCAGCATCTGTGCTTTTACGGCGGCATCGACGTCCAGCACACCCTCCCGCACGGCACGACGGAAGAGGTCCGCGCGGAGGTGCGTGAGCGGATAGACGTCCTGGGTAATGGGGGTGGCTACATCCTCGCCTCCTCCCACGGCCTGCTGGATGAGGTGCCGACCGCCAACGTGCTGGCGATGTACGACGAGGCCCGGCAGTACGGTCGCTCCCGCGTATAGGCGGGGAGGGAGGGGCCGTGGAAACCGGAGGACGTGCAGCCTCCGAGAGAGCCGGCAGCGCTGGCACGATGTGATGGGACCAGGCCTCCTCAAAGGGGCGCTCTGCCCGTGAGAGGGGTTTGGCAGGGTATATGGTC
>JAIMBM010000078.1 GCA_023511475.1 Anaerolineae bacterium | reverse complement strand
CCCCCCCCCCCGGGGGGGCCGCGGGGGGGGTGGGGGTTTGGGGGTGGGGCATCCCGGGCGCAGCATAGCCGGAGGTCATCTCGGCGACCTCCGGACGGCACCACGGGTTGTGCTCCGAACGGCCAGACTCAAGGGCGGCGGAGGGGGAGAGGGTCCGCGCCCATAGCGGGTGTGCTCCCGCGGCGCGGGGGAGCGGGGTTGCGAGCGAAAGGGACCGGCCGCGCCTCAATGGACTTGCCTGCCCGCGCGGCGGGCCCTATACTTCCCACCAAACCATTGAGGTCAGGAGCCATGAAGGCCACCGCGCAGGCCGGAGCGAACATCGCCATCGTCAAGTACTGGGGCAACCTCGACCCTGCCCTCAACCTGCCGCTCAACAGCTCGATCTCCCTCACCCTCGATCAGGCCAACACGATTGTCACCGTCGAGTTCTCGCCGAACATCGGCGAGGACCGGGTCGAGATCGAAGGTCGGCCGGCCACGGGCTATGCCCGCGAGCGTGTGATCGGCCACCTGAACCACCTCCGGCAGATGGGGGGCACCGACGCTCCAGCGAGGGTCGCGAGCCGAAGCACCTTCCCGCCGGCGACCGGGCTGGCCTTCTCAGCCTCTTTCTACGCTGCGCTGACGGCCGCAGGCCTCGCCGCCCTCGGACTCGCCGTCGACCGGCGCACCGTCAGCACCGTGGCCCGGCTGGGCTCGGGCTCGGCTGCCCGGTCGGTGTGTGGCGGGTGGGTGGAGTGGGTAGCCGGAGCAAGCCACGAGGAGTCGTATGCACAAGAGCTGGCCTCCCGCGACTGGTGGCCTATCCGTGACGTTATCGCCATCGTCTCTGAGGAGCCCAAGGCCGTGCCCTCGACCGTCGGCCATGCTGCGGCGCTGACCAGCCCCTGCCATCAGGGGCGCCTGGCTCGCACCGCCGAGCATCTGGCCATGGCCCGCACGGCGATCCGCACGCGCGACCTCACCCTCCTCGGCGAGGTTGCCGAGGAGCAGGCGCTGCTCCTTCACGCCGTGGCGATGACCGGCACGCCGCGTGCCCTCTACTGGCTGCCGGGGACGGTGGCCGTGGTGCAGCAGGTTCTGGCCTGGCGCGAGGAAGGTTGGCCGGTGTATTTCACGCTCGACGCGGGGCCCAACGTGCACGTGCTGACGACTGTGGAGGATGCGTCGCGGGTCGCAGCCTCGCTCTGTGCTATCCCGGGGATGCAGCGCACCCTGGTCTGTGCCCCGGGCGGGCCGCCTATGCTGGGGGATGTACATCTGTTCTAAAGGGGTGAGGGGTATCGCTCTCGTTCCGAGGTGCCCTCCCGAAGGAAACCCCGGCGTGTTCCCCCTCCCCTGGGCGGACGGCGCGGCGTCCGCCCAGGGGAGGGGGCCCCGGGCGCCATCTCGACCGCCTCTGCGCCGCACGAGGCGCTCCGAAAGGTCAGACTCGAGAAGCTTCTTTCGCCCTCGGACTTGCCATCCGGCAAGGCATCAGCGATCTAGAGCCCGGGCCGCTCACCGGCGGGACTGCCGGGCCTGAGGCCGAGGCCAAAGTGCCTTGTGCTGGGAGCGCTCCGCTGGAGCGTCTCGACCGTGGACCTGGTCAGGGAGCCGGGGCGCTTGAGGTCCCGGAGCAGGGCGGTGACCAGCCCGCCGTAAAAGTCGCTGCTGGCGTCATTGAGGAGGAGGGCGCGCAGCACCTGCGTGTGCTTCTGGATGTGTGGCTCCGCCTGTGCCGCGATGCCTTCCAGAAGGTCGGGGCGCTCCCGCACCAGATACTCCAGCGCCGGCGCCTTCCCCGCCAGAAATGCAGTCCGGATGTCGCCCTTCTCGAACCCCAGTTCGTCGGCTAATTCCTCGCGGCGCGCCTCATCGGTGAGGGCAAGGTTCCGCTGCCAGATCACGTAGGCGGTGTAGAGGTCGTACAGCGCCTCCAGAAGGCTCGGCGGGTACTCCAGACTCGTCATTGGCGGCTGATCGCTCAGGAGGCTCAGGCCACGGCCGGAGAGGTTAGTGCCGCCTACGATCAGCTCCTTGAGCCTCTCGGAGCCGCTCGGCGTCAGCCATTCAGGGCTTGAGGGGAGCGAGCTTGCCAGCGGCCTCACCGCGGCCTCCACCGCATCGCAGATATCGCGGGCCACCCACTCGTTCAGGCGCGTCAGAGTCCCCCGGACCTCCCAGCCCGGCGTGCGCTCGATCAGCCGTATGGGGTCGGTGACCTCAAAACGGATGACCGCGACGAGGGTGGCAGGCTCGGCCTCCATGCCGGGCAGCGGGCAGCGGATGGTGATCTTGACCCGCTGCGCCCCCTGACTGATCACGATGACGTGCTGCGCGGCGTCGCTCCAGGGCGGTGCCGCGAACGGCTCGTACTTGATGGTCGTTCCCGGCGGGTAGAGGTTTGGCCGGCCCTCGCTATCGCGCAGGCGGCCCTTGAAGCAGTGGACCGCCAGCGTCCCCGGCAGGACGGTATGCTGGAGCTTCCAGGGGAAGCCGAGGGTGATGACCTCACGCACCAGGTTGATGTCGTGCTCGATCTCATAGGTCGGCGATGCGAGGGCCGACGAGGACATCGAAGCCATCTGGCACCTCCCCTACCTGTAGTGCCCGTGCTCGATCAGCCATCGGGTCCGCTCCGCCTCGAAGGCGCGATCCTCCCAGAAGTGGTTCTCGGCCATGCGGAGGACATCGGCTGCCAGGTAGAGCACCGCCAGCGCAGCCGCGGGCGTGGAGATGCTCCACCGCCAGCCGTGCAGGACGCGCATCGCCGGCAGCACCGGCCAGGCAAGGAGGACGACCGCCACGGCCACAGCGAAGAAGAGCACCCCCAGCCCCCCAAACCCCGCCCGCGAGAGCTGGCGCGCGGCCAGACTCAGGCGGGAATCCGGCCCCATGCGACGGTGAGCCAGGTGCATGAGCGTGCCCAACGCCACATAGATGATAAGCAGCCATGAGATATAGGCGAGGGAGGCAGGGCTCCACCAGCCCGTCAGCATCATGTACCACTGCTGGCGCGCCGCAAGCCGCCACAGATGCTCGGCCGCGTATAGCGGCGGCAGGTACAGCAACAGGCTCATGGCGGAAAAAGTCAGCCAGTACATGTGCCCTCCCTCTGCGAGGCGCCGAGCCGGCGCAGGCGAAGGTAGCTGATGCGGTCCCGCTGCAGCGTCGGAAGGACCCGTACCCGCCCTGCCCTCGCCGACAGCCATCCCCGGAACGCTATCGCTGCCTCGCGGCTCATCACCACCAGCTCGATCTCGGCCCCTTCATCGTCAGGCCACAGCGGGAGCGCCCGCCTGCGCAGCCCCTCCATCGTCCCCTCCGGCGAGAAAGGTCTCCCTCTCCCTTCGACCAGCAACTCCTCAACGCGGGTCTCGATGGCCCCCCACCCCCGGCGGGCCACCGCGCGCCCGACCGCTTCCACCAGCCCCGCTCCGAGGGCGACGGCGGGAAGCTCCCCCCGCATGGTCGCCGCCAGTACCCCAGCCGGATCGAGCTCGGCGAGGTTGCCAGTGGGCTCGCCCCCGCCGAGGAGGCCCTCAACCGCCGCCTGCCCGGCGACGCGCGCACAGTGCGCCGGGTCCAGGAGCTGCTCCTCCAGGTACGTGCTCGCGTAGGGGAGGCGCGCCAGCTCGTCCAGTGCCTCGCGGGCTTCCCGGGCGAGGCTGTGCAGGTGCTGCTCGCCATCGCGCATCTGCTCCGCCGTGACCGTCACGGCCTCTTGTAGCCGCCGGATCGCGACGTGCGCCTCGGCGAGCACAAGGCCGCCGATGGCGTTCTCGTACAGCCGGCATAGCTCCCGCACGGCCGCATAGGTCTCGCGGCGCAGCCGACGGCTCTGCATGACGACCGCCAGCAGGGCGAAGGCCGCCCCCACTGCCAGGCCTGCGGCGGCGCCCGGCCAGCCCCGCCACAGATCACTCCCAACAACCCCAAGCAGCAGGATGAACGGCACGAGCCGCGCGACCACCCGCCGGGGCGGCACAAACGCCGCCCGGGCCCTCCTCGCGGCGCTGTGCACCGGGACCATCTGCGCGCTGAGGATATGGGCGAGCGCAAGGACGTCCCGATCGCTGTGCAGCCACAGTGGGCCTGTGCGCTGCATGCGCAGCGCCTCGCTCGCCCGCTCGAGCGCTGCCGCCGCAGCGGAGACGGCCTCCTCCAGTCGGTGCAGACAGCCAGGGCCGCTGCAGGCGATCCGGCTCACCAGGCTGTGCCACCGCGCGAGGACCGCCTCCTCCCGCCTCCGGAAGTGTCGGCGCAGCCCATCGGCCAGACGGACGAGCTCCTGCGCCAGAGCAGCCTTGGCCTCCTCCTGCACCTCGCTCACCTCCGAGAAGGTCTGCTCGAGATGGCGGAAGAGGTCGCCCTCCTGACCGGTACGCACCCGCCAGTGCCCGTGGCGGGTCTCGGCGATCTCCAGGCCCCACGCCCCCAGCAGCTCGTTGGCCCATTCCGGGCCGAGGCCCGCGATGCGCCGGCCCGCCTGCTTCTCCCACAGCTCATCCGGCTCGTCGGCCCAGGAGGGGTCCTTCGCCAACCCAAAGACCTCCCCCACCTCCGTTCGCGCCTCCAGGCGCCGTGCCAGCCGCTCCTCGGCCTCGCCATCCCCAGTCAGCCAGGCCTCCGCCAGGCGCTGCAGAAGGGTGTTCCGCAGGAGGGTCTCCATCTGCGGACGAGCCACGGCAATGGCAGAGGCCCCGAGGGCATAGAGGTGCAGGCCGCCCTCGCCCTCCTCCTCGAGCTCGGCAAGGGCGTTGGAGGCCAGCAGCGCGTTGAGGGCCAGGCGGACGGTCTCGAAGGGCTCGTGCCGGTCGGCAGTGCGGTAGCCGAGCTCTTTGACGTGCCCGAGGGCAAAGCAGAGCACGGGCCTCCCCGGCGCATCGAGCGCCGGGAGGGCACCGAGGTCCCCGCCGACGTAGAAGAGGCACAGCCGGGGGGCCAGGTCCCCCTCGTACAGCCCTCGAAGCTGTGTGCAGAGGTCCGCGAGCAGCCCGCAGCCGCGCGGGTCCTCCTGACTGACGATGGCATAGACGTTCAGCTGCGGGCCACGCTCGCGCCCCGGGGCCAGGCCCCGCTCTACCAGCGAGAGCCACAGCGGGTGCACGAGGAGAGGGTCGCAGAGTCCACGCAGCGCCTCGGATGACAGGTGATCGGCATGGGTGATCAGGCGGAAGCGCAGCAGGTTTCCGGGATAGGCAGGCCCCATCTCGCTGCGGAACCGCTGCTCCAGCCAGCCCAGCCTTTGCCGCAGCGAGCCGCCCAAAGCGAGAACCACCGACGGTACCGCTGGCACAGGCGACGGCTGCCCGGTCATCATCTCCCCCATCGCCGCCCCCTAGCGGGCCGGCTCCTGATAGGTCCGCTCGAGCACGAGGGGCTGCGGGCCGCCGATCTGCACTCGCAGGAGGTGGATTCCGCCATCCGGCTGGCGGTCCAGGGTCAGCGTCAGACGATACTCGCCCTGGATGGCGCCAACCGCCCTGCGGTAGTACTCCTCGAGCTCGCCCGGCGCCGCCGCCTCGGCGTACTGGCCGCCCACGCTCTGCACCAGTGCCTGCAGGGGCGCGGCGTCGTACTCGCTGCTGCGCAACCCGATGGCAAAGACGCTCAGGCCCACCCGGCGCGCCCGCTCGGTGACCTCCTGCGGCGTATGCTGGCTGCGGTTGTCGGCCCCATCGGTCAGGACGATGATCGCCTTACGGCCCGAGCAGCCACTCAGGTCGCCGGCGGCGAGATACAGGGCATCCCACAGCGCCGTCCAGTTCTGAGCCGGCAGGGTGTCGAGGGCATCGCCTGCCGCCTTGGGGTCGCCCGTCCAGGCCTGCAGGAGCTGCGGCCGGTCGTTGAACCCGATCACCTCCACCCGGTCACCCGGCCTGAGCAGGCTCAGGAAAGCGCGGGCCCCTGCCTTGGCGGCTTCGAGTGGCTGCCCTTCCATGCTGCCCGAGTAGTCGATCACCAGCGCGGCATAGAGGGGCACCGGCGCCTGGCTGTAGTGGGAGAGGGAGAGGTCCGCAGCCGCGCGCCCATCGACCTCTGCCCGCACATCGCTCGTCGAGAGGCCCTCTACCGGCTGGCCGGCGCTATCCTGAATACGCAGGTACGCGAACAGAGTAGGCGGGAAAAAGCTGGCATCGATCCCGGCGAGCTCGCCCGTCGCGCCAGGCGGCAACGGCCTGGGCGTTGGTGCTGGGGAAGGGGTCGGCGTGACCAACACCGGGGCCGCGGGCGTAGGCGTCGGCTGAATCTGCTGGCGCATGAGCTGCGCCATGGTCCGATAGTCGGCAAGCTGGTTCTGCTCTGCCCACTGCTCGGCCTGCCGCAGCCGTGCCTCGGCTTCCTCAAAGGGCAGGCCCTTGGCCCACTCGATCAGGTAGCGGCACTTGCGCTGCACCAGCTCCTCCCGGCAGGCCTTGTCGATAGGCCGCGAGAGGCGGGCGTCGATGAGGGCGATCGCCTGCGGCCAGCCGCTCGTCTCCTCGTATATGGCCAGCCTGGGCAGGAGCTGGGGGCAATCGCCCACGAGGAGGGGATAGAAGGGCGGCAGGATGTGCCCGTAGATCAGGGCCGTCAGAGCCAGCGCCACACCACCGAGCATCAGCCCGCCGAGGCCGTCCCGCAGGGCGCTACGTGCCGGCGCCTCTTCCTCGTCCGGCTCCGGCGCCAGCTCCTCCACGGCGCGACTCCGCCGCACCGCCGCTACGACGAGCCCCGCCACCACGAGGAGGAGCGCCGCCAGCGCTGCTGCCACCAGATGCAGCAGATCGTACCAGCCCGCCAGCCCCCCGACGGCGGCCATGACCAGCACCGCCACCAGGAGCTTGCGCGTCATTCCACCTCCGCAGCCTGCCCGCGCCCCGGCACCGCAGACGGCACCGGCAGGCCCAGGAGCTCCCGAACCTCAGGGCTGGGCTCGAATCGGAGGGCCTCAAACACCCCGTCGGTGTAGAGCCTGTTTCCGGGCACGTGCGCCAGCGCCACAGCATCGGGGTCGGCGAGGGTAGCCAGCAGGTCTTGCTGGTACTCTGGCGGCAGGAGGTCCGCCCAGCGCTTCACCAGGTAGGTGTCGATGGTCACGACGCCGATGCCCCCGGCCATGCTCTCGGCACACACGAGCTGGATATCGCTGCCGACCTCGTCTTTCGCCTGCTGCAGCGCACGCAGCACATCTCCATCCAGCGGCGGAAGGACGCGTATGCGCTGATCGATCTCCGCCTCGGTGCGGGGCATGCCGCCCCAGAAGGGTCCCTGTTCCTCGGGCTCCCCGTCCAGGCGGCTCACGACGGCGAGGGCGTCGGCATCCGGGCCGAGGCGCAGGATGGAGGCAAGGCCGGCGAGGGTTACGCCCCGGGCCATCTCCCGCAGGGCCTGATAGAGCCGCTCGCGGTTGTCCGTGCGGGCCGCCCTGAGCAGCGCCTCGAAGGCGGTCTGCCGCTCGGCGACCTCCTCATCGAGGGCGCGATACCGCACCATGCGGCCATCCGCCGGCGGCGGAAGCTGCGAGAGCAGCCGCTCTACCGCCCGGCGCACCACGCGGAAGGGCTCCTCGATGTCACGGATGAGATCATCGGCCCTATCCCGAATCGATTCGAGCGCCTGCAGGCGGGCCTCGTGCAAAGCGCGCTCGGCAGCCACCTTGCGGTAGGCCGCAGCAGCGTTCAAGAAAGCCAGGCGCCGGCGTGCGGGGGGTTGCCAGAGGGCGCGCAGGTGCTCGTCGAGGGTGCGCGGGCAGAGCAGCGAGATGGATCGCTGCAGGTTCCGGCCGGCGCGCTGCACCGCCCGGTCCAACTCGCCATGCAGTGTGAGCACCCGTGCCTCCTCCTCGCAGGCCATGGCGACAGCGCTGCGCGCCGCCCGCGCCTGCTGCAGCTCGGCCACGAGCTGCGCCAGAGCAGGCGACCCGGAGGCTCGCAGAACCGCGCCGGCTGGCACCTCGCTGCCATCCGACAGACGGAATCGCACCTCCGGCAGCGGAGGCCGGATGGCCTCGCGCACGCGCGCAGCGAGGGCATCGGCAGTCGTCACACCCTGCAGGGCTTCGAGGGAAGCTTTGTGCAGGTCTGCAGGGTACCCCTGCACCATCTCCTCAGGCGGCAGGGTCGGCCCGTGGCACACGGCAGCGAGGGCAGGGGCCGTCGGGCCTGTGCCCAACAGCCGCTCGCACTCGGCGAGCACATGCTGCCCGGCCCCAGCGACGACGTCATCCTCGTCCATGGTGGAGCGGAACCAGCCGCTGCGGACCAGGGTAAAGCCCCCCCACTCGTCAGCGGCGCTGCGGTTCGCCTGAGGGCGATCGAGGAGCTCGCGCGTCCTGGGCGCGGTGATGGCCTGCGCCCACAGCGCAGCCAGGCTGGAGCGGAGGACCACATCGTTGCCTACCGGTGGCAGCTCCACACCCAGCCAACGGTGCACCGTCTTGGCCTGGGTCGGCGGTTGCCGCTGGAAGGCGATGTCCTCCAGCACGCCGAGGGGCGCATTGTCGTGCACGTGGGCACCAAGCCCGGTAAAACTCATGCGCCCGACCACATAGTGGGTCACCGACACGGTGCGCCCCTGAAACAGCTCGCATATCTGCTGCACCACGGCGTTGGCGATGCCGCGACCGGTCGCACCGGCGTTCGAGTTGAAGACGTCTATCTCGATGCGGGCGAGCTGCCCACCCGCCCGGACGGTCAGGTCGTCGATCATCGCGCGGAAGGTGTGCGCCAGCCCCTGCTCCAGCCGCGCCCGCCAGGCCAGGTAGGCCACGGCGGGCACCTGGCCCAGGCCCTTGGCCAGGTCCACCGACTTGCAGCCCATGATCGTGATGACCCTGTCCAGATGTGCGCCATGCTCGAGCCGCAGCCGGTGTGCCCCGTTGGAGGCAAAGCTCGCGCACAGGCTGCGCACCGTCTCATCCCGGGCCAGGTCGATCGGCACCACCTCCGGCGTCGAGGGGATGTCGTCCGTCTCGCTGTAGGCATCGATGTAGATCACGCGGTGCGCATCCACCAGAGAGGGGTGTTGGGCGATAGCCTTGAAGCAGCCGCCCACCACCAGCGCGATCCGCGGCGTGCGCGGGTTCCTCTCCACTGCCACGTCACTCCTCTGCGGAGGAACGAAAAAGCCCGCCGGCAAAGGCGAGCCTGGGCCAGGGGCACCGGATATCCTGCCGGTAGAGAGGCACGCTCACCTTTGCGACCGGAACCCCGTTCCCCCAGTCGTGTCTGTCTGTGCAGCCTGCAAGGCTGCGGGGATTATAGCATACCGTTGAAAAGGGGGTCAACCGCAGAAGCCGTTGGGTCCAATCCGGCGCCGCGGGCCGCCAGGGCGCGAGGCGCGATCGGGCCCCCCCTCACCCCTAACCCCCTCCCCCGCCCGTTCAGGGGCGGACAGGTGGTTACGTGCGAGGCAAAAGCCGCCGGCACAGTAGCCCGTAAACGGGCAGGTGGGATGC
>JAIMBM010000077.1 GCA_023511475.1 Anaerolineae bacterium | reverse complement strand
CCCCCCCCCCCCCCCCCCCCCGCGCCGGGGGGGGGGGGGGGGGGGGGGGGTTTTTTTTCTTGGGGGGGGGGGGGGGGGGGGGGGGGCGCCGCCGGCGCACACCCCCATTATTAGGATTCCCCGCCCCGCCGCGGGGGGGGCGGGGTTAGGGGGATGGGGGGTACCCTCGGGTGAAGGCCTACGGACGGCGGTCAAGGCAGCTGTCCGCCCAGGGAGGGGTCCGGGGTGGGAGCCGCCTCGGCGCGAGGCGTGTCCCACGGGCCTCAAGAGCACAACAGCGAGTGATGAGGGACGAGACCCTGAAAAGGCCAGACTCCGGGGGGCCGGGCGTGCCATGGCCAGGCGCGAGCTGCGCCAAGACCCTGAACAGCATCCGTCGTCTCATGACGCCTGACCGTGGCGCCGAGAGCGCAGAAGGGAAGGGCGTTTTTCTGGCACACTTCTTGCTCGACATTCGCGGGGACGCGGTCCCCCACTATTTCAGCAGAGAAAGGAGACAGGCACCATGTGGCATTGGATTCTGGTGTTGCTCCTGTTCCTGTTCTGCTTCTGCTTCGGAATTGACGCGTAAGCTGTGAGGGAGCTCGGGGGCGACGGCTGGAATCAAGTGGTGTGCGGGGCTCTTCCGGTTAGTCGCCCCCGAGCAGAGGGCGCCGGTGCAGCCTGCGCGAATCGCGATGGCTGGTAGGGCCTCTCGCCGCTCCGTCCCGCTCACGAGCCGCGGCACACGAGGACGCGGACCGCGGCTGACCCGGCGTTAACCCTGTCATACACGGGTGCGGGAACGCGCACCTCCACCCCGCAGGGCGTGCGACCGCACGAGAGCTGACATCGCCGACTCCGCCGCTCAGGCGCCACGCAGGCCGTCGGGGTACCAGTTCCCCTCCACAACATTGGAGAGGAGGCGCGCGATGGACTGGCTGTGGATCGTGCTTCTGATCGTGTTCCTGTTCCTCAAACAGTGCTTCTGCAACGTTGTCTGACGGCAGCTGCGACCTATCGCAGGTGTCGTGAGCACTGAGGCGAGCGGTGCAGGCAGCAACGTTGCCTGCACCGCCCTGGCCCTCTTTCGACACCCCACGGCATTTCCGTGGCCCCGCCCGCTCCGGGATATCGGGGACGAGGCCCTCAGGGCCCACCGGAATGTTTCGGTTTACGCTGGCCCGCGAACTCGGCGGCGGTTGCCTTGCCCGTGGCGGCCCCATAACGCCGGTGCAGTCCAGGTTTGGGGCAGTTCGCGCCCAGGCCTGCTGTCACTGGCCCCCTCCCCAGGCGGACGCCCGCGGGCGTCCACCTGAGGAGGGGGCCACGGGGCTGGGGGTCCTGGCAGCTGCACAGATGAGCCTGCCCCCAGAGTGAACTACACCTCATAACGCGAGACAGGAGGCGTGCGACACGTGTTGTCGATCATCGAGTGGCTGATTGCGGCACTCCCGTTGATCCTCCAGCTTCTGAACCTGCTCTCCAGGCTCTTGCGCAGCTAGCACCGCAGGTTCGAAGAAGCAAACACCCCGCGCGCCTGTGGCAGCGGGGTGTCTTGTTTCCGCGACCAGCCAGCCCATCGCTATCTGATGAGGAGCGCCGCTGACTGCGAGGCCCACGCGATGACCGGCGTCCCCAGGATGACCAGCCCAGCCGTGCCGATCCAGGTCACCGCGACGGCCAGACCCAGGTTACGCGGCAGGCGCACTGCCCCTTCCTTGCCCGCCTCCGGCTCAAAGAACATCAGGCGCACGACCCGGAAGTAGTAGGCCAGCGAGATCGCGCTGTTGACCACGCCGACCGCCGCGAGCCAGTAGAGCCTGGCATCGATGGCTGCACTAAAGATGAAGAGCTTGCCCAGGAAGCAGGCCAGCGGCGGGATGCCCACGAGGGAGAGGAAATAGAACACCAGCGCTGCCGCCAGCCAGGGTGCCCGGTGCACCAGCCCGGTGTAGCTTTCGATGGCGTCGGTGCCCGTCGCATCCTCCAGGGAGATGACCACCGCAAAAGCCCCCAGGTTGGTCAGGAGGTACGCAGCCAGGTACACCAGCAGCGCGACCAGGGCATCCCCGGGCAGCGAGCCCCCGCCGCCAACCTGCAACGAAGCCACCCCGATGAGCATGTACCCGGCCTGCGCGATGCTGGAGTAGGCCAGCAGCCGCTTCATCCCCGTCTGCCACAGGGCGACCAGGTTGCCCACGGTCATGGTCACGGCCGCCAGGGCCGCCAGCAGCGCCGCCCACTCGGCCTGCAACGCGGGCAGTGCCACCAGGAACACCCGTGCCATCACCGCAAACCCCGCCGCCTTGGGGCCGACAGAGAGAAAAGCCGTCACCGGGGTCGGGGCCCCCTCGTAGACATCGGGCGACCACTGATGGAACGGCACCGCCGCGACCTTGAAGCCAAAGCCCACCATCATCAGCACGATGGCCGGCACCGCCACCCAGCGCAGGGTCGCGGGGGTACCGCCCACGGCCCTCAGCCCCTCCGCGATGCCCGTCAGCTCGAGGGAGCCGGTCAGCCCCAGCAGGAACGAGAAGCCGTACACCATCACCGCGGCCGCGACCGCCCCGTACAGGAAGTACTTGATGGCAGCCTCATTGGAGCGCGGCTCCTCGCGCAGCAGCCCGGCCAGGACGTACGATGTGATGCTCAACAGCTCGATGCCGACATAGACCATCACCAGGTTGGCACCGCCCGCCGTAAGCAGGATGCCCAGGACGGCGAAGAGCAACAGCCCGGGAAACTCGGCGCCGAGCCGCTCATGACCCAGAGCGAGCAGGAGCACAAGGGCCGCACAGGCGAGGCCGAGGACCCGGAAAAAGCCCGTGAAGGGGTCGAACGCCAGGATGCCCTGCGGCAGCGCCACCGTCACGCTGCCCGTCGCCAGAGTCGCCGCCAGCGCCCCCAGGCTCACCAGGATGGCAAGCAGGCAGAAGGGCCGGTACACGCTGCGCCCGCGCCACACCAGGCCAAGGATCAGGATGGCCAGCCCACCCGCAGCCAGCAGGATCTCCGGCAGGAGCAGGGTCACATAGTCCATAACACTCAAGGAAGCCCTCCCCGCTCCCGGAGATCAGGTCTCCGAGAGCCCTACAGTCGCGGCTAGAGACTGCCGACGATCGTCACGACCGCCTGATTGATGAGGTCGAGTATCGGTGCCGGGTACAGCCCAAAGATCACCATGAAGAAGATGAGGGGCGCCAGAGTGATGACCTCGCGCCGGTTCATGTCGGTGAGCCGCGCCCAGCGCTCGTTGAGCGGCCCGAGCAGCACATGCTGGATCACCTTCCACAGCAGATAGGCTGCCGAGATGACGATGCCAAGGGAGGAAACGATAGCAAAGGGCCGGATCAGCGCAAAGGCGCCCCGGAACACCAGAAACTCGCTCACAAACCCGGCCAGCCCGGGCAGGCCTAGTGAGGCGAAGGTGGTCACAGTGAGGATGCCCGCAAAGGTCGGAACCTTGGCCCCCAACCCGCCGAAGGCCTTGAGGTCGCGCGTGTGGGCGCGCTCATAGATCACACCAACCAGGAAGAACAGCGCCCCCGTGATGATACCATGGTTCCACATCTGCAGCACCGCCCCATTGAGGGCGATGGCCTGGCTATCCGCTGCAGCAGGCCCACTGCCGGCGGCCGCTGCCGCAGCGGTGACCCCGAGCATCACATAGCCCATGTGGTTGACCGAGGAGTAGGCGATCAGCTTCTTCAAGTCCCACTGGGACATGGCCACCAGCGCACCGTACACGATGCTGATCGCGGCCAGGATACCGACGACCGGTGCGAACTGCCGGAACATCGCCGGGAAGATGGGCAGCAGGATGCGGATCATGCCATAGGCACCCAGCTTCAGGAGGATGCCCGCCAGGATCACGCTGCCCGCCGTAGGGGCCTCCACGTGGGCATCAGGCAGCCAGGTGTGGAAGGGGAAGACCGGTACCTTGATGGCAAACCCGAGGAACACCGCCCAGAAGGCCACCGCTGCCAGCGTCGCGTTTGCGGCAAAGGGCTGCAGGCGGGCCATCTCCAGGATATCCCAGCTCCCCGTCTCCAGGTACATGGCGATCACGGCCAGCAGCATGGCCACGCTGCCGACCAGCGTGTACAGGAAGAACTTGATCGCCGCATACTCGCGCCGCGGCCCGCCCCAGATGCCGATCAGGAAGTACATCGGCACCAGGCTCAGCTCCCAGAAGACGTAGAACAGGAAAAAGTCCAGCGACATGAACACCCCGAGCATGGCCGTCTCAAGGAGCAGGAAGAAGGCAAAGTACTCCTTCGGCCGCTGGTCGATGATGAAGGAGTAGAACAGAGAGAGCGTGGTCAGCAGCGCCGTCAGGCAGACCATCGGCACGCTGATTCCATCGACGCCCAGGTAGTAGTGGACGTTGATGGCCGAAATCCAGGCCGCTCTCTCCACGAACTGCATCCCGCCCGTCCCCCGATCGTAGGAGAACCAGACCAGGGCCGCCAGGATCAGCGGGATAAAGCTGATGGCCAGGGCCACCCACTTGAGGAGCGCTGGCTTCTCCTTCGGCAGGGCCAGCACGATCACCGCCCCCACCAGCGGAGTGAACAGCATGATCGAAAGAACAGGCCAGTCCATCTTTCCTCCTCGAAAAGGCATCCACGCCGGCTCATTTCCAGAGCCCGGTTAGTGCCGTACCACGGGGCTGTGACGACCGATACGCTCGGAGCTGCGCCCCAGACACAGCGCGCGCTTACAGGACCAGGTACAGGACTGCCAGTATCACCACCACGTTCACGCTGGCCAGAAGGATATAGCTCTGCACCCGGCCCGTCTGAACCTGCCGGAACGCGCGCCCAAAGGTCTGAGCCGCCGCTCCGACGCCGTTGACGATCCCATCGATGACCCGCAGGTCGAAGCGCCCCCAGAGATCCGCCAGCCACGCCCCAGCCTGCCCGACCAAGTTGACCAGGCCATCGATGACCGGCGCGTCGACAAACCGGAAGAGCCCGTCGCTGACGATGGCAGTGCCGCGGGCCACGGCGTTGACCACGCGGTCGATCACCTCGCGGTCGAACACGGCAAACAGGTCAGCAAGCCGGATGGTCAGCCACACGAAGGTGGCCTGGTACAGCTCGTCGATGCCATACTTGTTCTTCAGGACGACATACACCAGCCCCAGCCGGGTCAGTGGGTCCGGCTGGCCCTCCTCAAGGGGCTTGCGGCCGTAGAGCATGTACCCCGCACCCAGCCCCGCACAGGCCAGCACGATCGAGAGGCCCATCACCAGCGGGTTGACCGGCGTCGCCGCGTGCTCGTGGCCGACAAAGTGATGGAACGGGTTGCCGAGGAGGTGTCCGAGGACCGGGAAATCCTCCGGCACACCCACAAACCCCAGCAGGACGGCAAAGACCGCCAGCACCAGCAGGGGGTACGTCATCGTCCTGGGCGACTCCTTGGCATGCTCGGCATGGTGGCTGCGCGGGTGGCCAAAGAACACCAGGAAGATCTGACGGCCCATGTAAAAGGCGGTGAGGAACGCCGCCAGCGACCCAACAGCCCACGCCAGATAGTGGCCATGATTGAAGGCATCGGCCAGGATCTCATCCTTGCTCCAGAAGCCGGCGAGGGGTGGTATGCCCGCCAGAGCCAGGGTGCCGGCGATATAGGTCCAGAAGGTGATCTTCATCCGGCTACGGAGGCCGCCCATCTCCATCATATCCTGCTCATGGTGGGCGCCGAGGATCACCGAGCCAGAGCCGAGGAAGAGCAGCGCCTTGAAGAAGGCGTGGGTGATCAGATGGAAGGCACCCGCCACGTAGGCGCCCAGACCGAGCGCCATGATCATATAGCCGAGCTGGCTGATGGTCGAGTAGGCGAGCACCCGCTTGATGTCGTTCTGCGCCACCGCGATGGTGCAGGCAAAGAGCGCGGTAAAGGCCCCGATGGTCGCCACCACCCCCGGCGCCGTGCCGTGCGGCACCGCGTGGAAGAGCGGGAACATCCGTACCACCAGGTAGACGCCGGCGGAGACCATGGTCGCCGCATGGATCAGCGCCGAGACCGGCGTCGGGCCCTCCATGGCGTCCGGTAGCCAGACGTGCAGCGGGAACTGGGCCGACTTGCCGACCGTGCCGCCGAAGATGAGGAGGGCGATCACCGTGGCCACCGGCACCGTGCCAAAGACGGGCAGGGTCACCGACAGGCTGGCCAGGTGATGGAGGGTCTCCTCGCTCAGCACCTCGCGGAAGGCCAGGGTGCCGGTCTGGCTGTAGAGGTAGAGCAGGCCGAGCAGGAAGAAAGCATCGCCCACCCGGGTGGTCAGGAAGGCCTTGAGGCCCGCGCGCATGGCCGAGGGCTTTTCGAACCAGAAGCCGATGAGCAGGTACGAGCAGAGGCCCATGATCTCCCAGAAGATGAAGAGCATGAGCAGGTTGTTGGCGACCACAAGCCCCAGCATACCCGTCGCGAACAGGCTCACATAGGCGAAAAAGCGCGCATAGCGGGGGTCACCCTCCATGTACCCGAGGGCGTAGATAAAGATCATGGTGCAGACCAAAGGCACCATAAAGAGCATGACCGCGGTCAGCGGATCGACCATGACCCCCATCTCGAAGGCGCTGAGGCCCGTCGGGAGCCAGCGCACCACCTCCTCGAAGGGGTGCTCGCCGAGGTGCGGCGTGCCCACCGCCACCCAGAAGACGACCTGGCTGAGCACAAGCGACACGGCAATAGCCGCTACCGCCAGCCAACTCGCGACCCGCTTCCAGCGGCGCACATAGAGCACAATAGCCCCAAAGGCGAGCAGGGGGAATACAGGTATGAGCCAGGTCAGCTTGAACAGACTTTCCAATCGCGGCCCCCCTCGTACAAGCTCTCAGCCGGGCCCGGCATGCCGAGCGCTCACCCCTTGAGCAGATCGACCTCTTCGACACTCACCGTGTCGCGGCTGCGATAGATGGCCAGGATCAGGGCCAGACCCACTGCCGCCTCCGCTGCCGCCACGGCGATGTTGAAGATGACAAACACCTGCCCGGCCACGCTCCCGGCTGCCACATAGCGCTCAAAGGCGGCCAGGTTGATGTTGGCCGAGTTCAGCATCAGCTCCGCACCCATGAGTATGGCGATGGCGTTGCGCCGCGCCAGTACCCCATACAGGCCGATGCAAAAGAGCACTGCCGAAAGGACCAGATACCACGCCAGCGGGATCATTCGCGCGCCTCCCGCGCTATGATCAGCGCACCGACCATCGCAACCAGAAGCAGCACCGAGGCGACCTCAAAAGGCAGCGCATAGGGGCCCATCAGCGCCAGACCCAGATCGGCCACGCTGCCCTGCGCTGGCGCATGCGCCGCCAGCGGCCATGCCGCCCGCACAAGGGCCACAGCCAGTACCGCAAGCAGGCCAGCCGATACTGCCAGAGCCAGCGGCCACTGCCGGTTCCTCACCGCCGACGCCCGGCCCACAATGTCCCGCGTCAGCATGATGCCGAACAGAATCAGCATGGCGATAGCGCCCACATAGACCAGGACCTGCACCACCGCCAGGAACTCGGCCTCCAGGAGCACATAGATGCCCGCAATGGACAAGAGGGCCAGGATCATGGCCAGGGCGCTGTGGAACAGGTTCCGCAGGGTGACCATGCCAAGGGCACCCAGGACGGCCATGCCCCCGAGCAGGATGAATACGGCTTGGGTAAGGCTCATCGCTCTCCTCGCCTTAACGTGCACAGACCCACACTACCGCCGCAGCCTTCCGGGAACGCACTTGCTCAAGTGGCGTGCTCTCCCAGCTTGAGCAGCCGCTCAAAGTCGAACACCAACTCCTCGCGACGGTCTACCGCGAGCTCGTACCCCTGACCCCAATGCAGCGCGTCGGACGGACACGCTTCCACGCACAGGCCACAGTAGAGGCAGCGCCCTGCGTCCCAGGTGAACCGGGTCACCAGCATCTTCTTCTTGCTCTCCCGATCCGGGTTCCGCTCGCCCTCGACCGAGATGACCCCGTGCGGGCAGGCACGCTCACAGGCCTTGCAGGCGGTGCAGTTGTAGAGGCCCGTCTCGGGGTCCCGCTTCTGGATCAGATGGCCATGGAAGCGCGGGAACATGCGCAGGCGCTCTTCCGGGTACTGCACCGTGAAGAGCCCCGTGAGCGACTGTTCCTGGAGCACCACAGGCTCGCGGCGGTACCGCCGGGGAAACTTTTGCCAGTCCTGGCGATAGGTCTCCACCACATGGCGGAGCGTGACCCAGAGACCCTTGAGGAGGCCGGTCCCCACCATGTCATGCCTCCCTCACCTGCCACGCCGGCCGCGCAGCGGCTGCGGCCCGCGCCCGACGACGCGTCTGCAGGACTGCAGCCGCGACGGCCATCACCACGAGGCTGGCCACCAGGCCGGGCAGGAAGCCCAGCCGCAGGCCCAGCTTGTCCACCAGCGCCACAACGGCCACATTGACCATCGAGAGCGGCAGGAGGACCTTCCACGACAGGTTCATGAGTTGATCCACCCGCACCCGGGGGAAGGTCCCCCGCAGCCAGAACATGACGCACAGGATCAGGTAGACCTTGATCAGGAACCAGATGTAGGGCGGCAGCAGCGGCCCGTGCCAGCCCCCCAGGTAGAGGATCGCCAGCATTGCCGACACCGTGAACATGCCGATGTACTCGGCGAGGAAGAACATGGCAAAGCCGACTCCGCTGTACTCCGTATGATACCCGGCCACCAGCTCGGACTCGGCCTCTGGAATGTCAAAGGGCGAGCGGTTCACCTCGGCCACGCAGCAGATCAGGGCAATGAGGAACCCGAGGGGCTGAGCCAGGAGGAAGGGGTAGCTCGCCTGCGCCTCGACGATGCGCACCAGCGAGAGCGACCCACTCACGAGTACGACTGCGAGGAAGGCGAGCAGGAGCGGAATGCTGTAGCTCACCTTCTGGGCCACCGCCCGCAGGCCGCCGAGGAGCGAGAACTTGTTCCCCGAGCCCCAGCCCGCCATAAGCAGCGCCAGCGTCGTGATCGAGGTCACCGCCGGCACAAAAAGCACCGCCACGCTGATATCGGCCGGGACCATCCGCGGACCAAAGGGCAGCACAGCGTAGGGCAGGAGCGCAGGCGCCACCATCACCACCGGCGCCAGGAAGTAGACCGGCACATCCGCCCTCGCCGGGACGATCACCTCCTTGACGATCAGCTTGAGCACATCGGCGACCGGCTGCGCGATCCCGAGCGGCCCGGCCCGGTTGGGACCCAGACGGTCGGCGATGCGGGCGAGGACCTTGCGCTCCAGGTACGTCAGGTACATCACGGTGACGACCAGGAAGAGCAGCAAAGCCACGATGGTGATCGCCATCATGGCCAGGGTCACGCCCCACGGGGGCAGGAATCCGGAGAGCTTGCCGGAGATCCAGTCCTGCAAAAAGCCGAAAAGGTTGTTCAGAGAGGGCATGCTTGCCTCCGTGCGCCGCGGCCCGGGCTTGTGCC
>JAIMBM010000076.1 GCA_023511475.1 Anaerolineae bacterium | reverse complement strand
CGGATAGCCCGCACCGGCCCGGACGGCACGAGCCGTGCCTCAACCGCGGGGCTGGCCCCCGCAGCTATCTCAACACATCAGATTATCTTGGGACGCAGCAAGGTGCGTACCAAAGCCGACCCGGAGGGCGCCGCTGCGCAAGGCGCATCCGAAGGCACGCCGTGAGGTCTGCAGTGGCGCGCGCGGCCCTCTCACGAGCCGGATCCTGGATCAGAGGTTAGCGCGCCGGCCCGCCAGGAAGGCCGATCGGTTGGTTTCGAGGGTGCGTGCCGGGACGTGCTCGGCGATGGCGGCGAGCCAGCAGTCCAGAGGTACCTCCACGAAATGCGAGAGTGCGCCCAGCAGCACCACGTTGTTGGCCCGGACCTCTCCAAGGCGCTCCGCGATGGAGACGGCGGGCAGAAAGTGCACGTTGGTGGAGATGGCTGCCAGAGCAGCCCGTACCTCCTCGTCGCTCGGGTAACGGTCGTTGCCCGCGGTCACCGATATTGGCGGGATGGCGTGATCGTTGACGATGATGACAGCGCCGGGCCGCAGGAGCCCGGCAAAGCGCACCGCCTCGAGCCTCTCGAAGGCCACCATGTAGCCGACCTCGCCGCGGCCGATGAGCGGCGAGAACACCCTCTCGCCCCAGCGCACGTGGCTGGTCACGCTGCCGCCCCGCTGGGCCATGCCGTGCACTTCGGACTTTTTGACGTCAAAGCCGGCTCGCACCCCCGTCGTCGCAAGCACATCGCTGGCCAGAAGCGTCCCCTGGCCCCCTACGCCGGCAAGCAAAAAGTCATACCCGGACACCCCAGTCCTCCCTCAGCCCTGAGGCTAGTGGTGCCTGTCCCGCCGGGAGATGGCCCCCCGGGCGCAGACCTGCGAGCAGACCTCACACCCTGTACAGAGGAGCGAGTCGATTCGGACGCGCGGGCGCCCTGTGGCCTCGTCGATCGAATCGCTCCGGACCAGCGCGGGGCAACCGAGCTGCAGGCACAGGCCGCAGCCGTTGCAGCGCCCGGCGTCGACGGACAGGGGCTGCCACGTGCGGCGCACTGCCGGTAGCAGCGCACACTCCCTCCGGGCGATGACGACTGCCGGGCCCTCGGCGCTCAGGGCGGCACGGACTGCCCGCTCGACAGCAGCCAGATCATAGCTGTCTACGCACTCGACGTGCTGTACGCCGAGGCTGCGGGCAACAGCAGAGAGATCAATGCGGGCCCTCTCCTCCCCCCGCAGCGTGCGCCCGGTGCCGGGGTGGTCCTGATGCCCCGTCATTGCGGTCGTGCAGTTGTCGAGAATGATGACCGGTGCCTGGGCCTGGTTGTAGGCCAGGTTCATGAGTGCAGGCAGGCCGGTGTGCAGGAACGTTGAGTCGCCGATGACGGCCACCCGCCTCTGAGGGGAGCCGGCCTGCGCGATGCCGTGTGCAACGCCGATGCTCGCGCCCATGCATCCGCACGTGTGGACGGCAGCCTGGGGCGGCAGGTAGGCCAGGGTGTAGCAGCCGATGTCGCCGGCGACCAGGAGCCTGAGCTTGCGAAGCACGTGGAACACGGCGCGGTGCGGACAGCCGGCGCAGAGTATGGGTGGCCTGGGAGGCAGGGGCGGGCTGGGGATCTCGACCGCAGGCGGCCTCTCGCTCTCGGGGAGGAGGCCGGCACGTATGGCGCACTCCCGGACGGTCGAGGGATCGAGCTCTCCACAGATGGGAAAGACCTCCTTGCCCAACACCGGGAGACCGAGGAGTCGTGTCTCCTCCTCCAGAAACGGGTCGAGCTCCTCGAGGACAAGCAGCCTCTGCACGCCGTTGGCAAAGCGGCGCACGAGGTCCTTGGGGAGGGGATAGGTCATACCGAGACGCAGGATCGAGGCCTGCGGAAAGACCTCACGGGCGTACTGGTAGGCCACGCCGTTGGTCACGATTCCGAGCGAGCGGTCGCGCCACTCCACGCGGTTATAGGGGAAGGACTCTGCCCACTCGGCGAGGCGTGTGATGCGCTCCTCGATCACGGGGTGACGGCGGCGCGCGTTGGCCGGCACCATGACGTACTTGGATGCGTCGATGCGATAGTCTGGCACCGCTACCGGCGGCTGCCGCTCGCCCAGCTCGACGAGGGTACTGGAGTGGGCTATGCGGGTGGTGGTGCGGAGGAGGACGGGGGTGTCGAACTCTTCGCTCAGGGCGAGGGCAATCCCCACCAGGTCCTTGGCCTCCTGGCTGTCGGATGGCTCGAGACAGGGGACGCGAGCGAACTTGCAGTAGCGACGGTTATCCTGCTCGTTCTGCGAACTGTGCATGCCGGGGTCATCGGCGGAGACGATGACCAGCCCTCCCTCGACACCGGTCATGGATGCCGCGAAGAACGAGTCGGCGGCGACGTTCAAACCGACATGCTTCATCACCGCCATGGCCCGGGCGCCTGCGTAGGCGGCCCCGACGGCTACATCGAGGGCGACCTTCTCATTCGGTGCCCACTCGGCAATCACCCCGTCGTACTGCGCCAGTGCTTCGAGGATCTCGGTGCTGGGAGTGCCCGGATAGCCGCAGGCCACGCGAACGCCGGCTTCCCAGGCACCCCGTGCGATGGCCTCATTGCCTGCCAGCAGCACCTTCACGTGTGGTTCCCTCCCTTGGGGTTGGCGGCGGTGCCAGGGAGCCCAGGACCTCGTTCTGGATGGCGGTCATCTGTTGCCAGCCCGCCTCGTCGGAGTCGTCAAGGCCCATCAGGTGCAGCACGCCGTGGATGGTAAGGAACTGCAGCTCGCGGTCGACGGAGTGGCCGGCCTCGGCGGCCTGGATCTCGGCCCGGGAGTATGAGATGACGACGTCGCCGAGGTAGCCGGAGTAGCCCTCCGGGGTCACAAAGCCCTCTCCAAGAGCGCCGGAGAAGGCCAGCACATCCGTGGGGCTGTCGGTGTCCCGGAACTCCAGGTTCAGGCGGCGAATGCCCTCGTCGTCGGTGATGACGAGCACGACCTCGCCATCGCCGCGCCAGCCCTGGTGCTCGAGGGTGGCTGCGACCGCCTGCCGCAGCAACTCCGGGTTGACGAGTGTCTCGTACTGAGGGGCCACCTGGATGTCGACCAGCAACGGCATCTGACTCACTCCTCAGCTCTTGTGTGGTTGGCCGGGCACCTCCTGCTTCTTGCGTTCCTGCTGCAGCGGGGGCTCAGTCCTGCGGCACTGGCCTGTGCTCGGGCATGTGCCCGCCCTTGCCATACACCCCCTGGTACTCGGGTGGGAGGAGGGCGGCGATATGCCTCATCACGGTGTCGGCCTCCTCGAGGAGCTCAGGTGTCCGCGGCCGGCTGTCGAACCCGCGCAGCACAAAGGGCTGGCCGATGGTAACCCGCACCGTCGCCCGGCGCAGGCGCAGCAGCGCCGGGATCACCTTCTCGACGCCGGTGACGGCAACGGGCAGGATCGGCGCGCCGGAGAGGTGCGCCAGATAGGCGATGCCGCCCCGCGCGGGCTGGAGATCAAAGGTTCGGCTCCGGGTACCTTCCGGCGCCATACCGAGCACGCCTCCTGCCTGCAGGACGGCAAGGGCCCTGCGCAGCGCCTGCCGGTCGACCTTGCCTCGAGAGACGAATATCGCTCCCGTCAGCCGCAGCAGGAAGCCCTTGAAGTGGCGCTCCCACTTGCGGGCTGCAAGGGTGGCTACCTGCCAGGGCAGGGCAACCATAACGGCGGGCGAGTCCAGCGTGTGGATGTGATTGACGGCTACGATCAGGGGCCCGCGCTCGGGCAGGTTCTCCCGGCCGACGACAACATAGCGTGTACACACCCGAAAGAACAGCGCGACAACTGCACGCAAGAGGCGATAGACCAGGGACATAGGACTCCTCGAGACCAGGTTACTCCCGGAAGGTGATGCCGGCCACGCGCGTATTCTACCACGGTCCGGCTCTGGGCGGAAGTCGCAGCGGGCCTCTGGTCCAGGTCTGGGGCGGCACCTGCATGCCCGGCGGTCACCGCGCCCACTCGGCGGAGACGAGGTCACCCCCGAACCGGCTCATGAGCTCTTTTGGCAGCGACTCCGAGTAGGCGGTGGTGGCATTCGGGAACCCGAGTTCGATCTTGCGGTCGGCCAGGCTGATGTAGAAGTAGAACTCGGCGTCTCCCGGCCTGGCTGTCAGATGGCCATAGATGGCCTTGAGCTGCTGTCGGTCGCGGGCGTCGTCGCCGCTCCGTCGGAACGTCAGGTGGAGGCGGTGCCTGCGACCTGGGCCGAGCGGTGACCCGGCCGGGACAGGAGGGGCCTCGGCCACGGGGGGTGTGGGTGGCGGTACGAGGAATGGGCCCTCCTCGGGCTTATCGAGCAGGCCCTCATCGGC
Source organism: Anaerolineae bacterium (assembly GCA_023511475.1). GTDB lineage: Bacteria > Chloroflexota > Anaerolineae > SpSt-313 > SpSt-313 > SpSt-313. The sequence goes on along the minus strand of JAIMBM010000076.1, from coordinate 5,123 downwards.
CCCGAACGTCGCATCCCCGGGCACGAGGGGCATGGGCGCCGATGCGGAGGCAGGCTGGCCATCGATCGAAGGGTCGTACTCGCGTGCGGCGTCACAGATCAGCGTGGGGCGCTCGTCGCGGACATCGACCTTTCCCTTGACGACCACCAGATGGTCCTCCGTCCAAAGGTCGCGGGTCTCCTCAAAGGTTCGCGGAAACACGACGACCTCAAGCGACCCACTCAGGTCCTCTATCGTAACGAAGGCCATCAGGTCGCCCTTCTTGGTCATGATGGTGTGGACCTGCGTAACCATGCCCATGATCTGGATTCGCCGGCCCGAGATCGTCTCGTCGACCTGGTTCGTGCGCGTGACGTGGGGCTGGTTGACCGGGAGCAGGTGCAAGGGGCTCTGAGAGAGGTAGAGCCCCAGCAGCTCCTTCTCCCAGGCGAGCCTGTCCTTCTGGGGCACCTCGGGCATCTCCGGCAGGGCCAGCAGGCTCGTGCGATCTTCCGCGCCGGCCAGGCTGCCGAACAGGCTGAGCTGCCCGGCCTCTCTCGCCGCATGAAGTTCCTGAGCGGCCGAGAGCATCCGGTCGAGCGCCGCCAGCAGCTGGGCGCGGGTTCCCAGGCAGTCCATAGCCCCCGCTTTGATGAGACACTCCAGCACCCGCTTGTTGATCTGGCGGAGGTCGACACGCTGGCAAAAGTCATCCACGCTCTCGAAAGGCCTGGTGCCTCTGGCCTGGCAGATCAGCTCTGTCGGCCCCTCGCCCACGTTCTTGATGGCTGCGAGCCCGTAGCGGATGGCGCCGAGGGAGCCACTTGAGGGCCCCTTCGGTGCAGCCTCGATGGTAAAGTCCGGGTCGCTGCGGTTGACATCCGGCGGCAGCACCTCGATCCCGAGGCGGCGCGCCTCGGCGACGAGGCCTGCGACCTTTTCGATATTGCCACGCTCGACGGACAGCATCGCGGCCATGTACTCGACGGGGTAGTGGGCCTTGAGGTAGGCGGTCTGGCAGGTGATTACTGCGTAGGCAGCGCTGTGCGCCTTGTTGAAGCCATAGTTGGCAAAGTACTCGATGTCGTCGAATATCTGGTCGGCCGTCTCGCGGGGTATGCCCCTCCTGGTCGCTCCCTCGACGAACCTGGCCCGCTGCTCCTGCAGGTCCCTGGCCTTTTTCTTGGCGACGGCTCGGCGCATGAGGTCCGCCTCGGAACTCGAGTAGCCAGCGAGATCGGTCGCGATGCGGATGATCTGCTCCTGGTAGACGATGATGCCGTAGGTATCCTTGAGGATCGGCTCGAGGGCGGGGTGCCGGTAGGTAACCTCCTCACGGCCCTCCTTGCGCCGGATGTAGGTCTCGATGAACTGCATGGGGCCGGGCCGGTAGAGGGAGAGGAGGACGACAATGTCCTCAAAAGTGGTGGGGCGCAGCTCGCGCAGGGTCTTGCGCATGCCCGCGCTTTCGACCTGGAACACGCCCGTCACCTCGCCCGAGCTGAGCAGCTCGTAGATGGCCGGGTCGTCGAGAGGGATGTCGGAGGGACGCAGCTCGATACCACGCGTGCGGCGGATATGGTCGAGGGCGCGCTGCACGATGGTCAGCGTGGAGAGCCCGAGAAAGTCGATCTTGAGCATTCCGATATGCTCGAGGGCCTCCATAGCGTACTGGGTGATGACGCCCTCGCCGCGGGGAGCGGTCTGCAGTGGCACGTAGGCGGTGAGGGGCTGGTCACTGATGACGACACCCGCGGCGTGGGTCGAGGCATGCCGCGACACGCCCTCGAGCGCCCGCGCCTTGTCAATCAGGTCGCGGATATAGTCGCTCTGCTCGTAGGCCTGGCGGAGCTCCGGGGAGGATTCCATCGCGCTGGCAAAGGTCACCTTCGGACCACCCGGGACGAGCTTGGCGATTCGGTCGACCTCGCTCAGCGGGACGCCCAGCGCTCGCCCGACGTCACGGATGGCCGCGCGTGGCGCCATGGTCCCAAAAGTAATGATCTGGGCCACCCGGTCCTGACCGTACTTTTCCACGGCGTAGGCGATGACCTCATCGCGCCGGTCGTCGGGCAGGTCGATGTCGATGTCGGGCATGGTCACCCGTCCGGGGTTGAGAAAGCGCTCAAAGATCAGCCCGCTGGAGATCGGCTCGAGGTCGGTGATGTGGAGGACGTAGGAGACCAGGCTGCCGGCCGCAGACCCGCGGATGCCAACAAGCATCCCCCGGCTACGGGCGTAGCGGACGAGATCCCAGACGATGAGGAAATAGTCATCAAAGCCCATCTCGTGGATGACGCTCAGTTCGTGGTCGAGGCGCTGGCGGAGGGCGGGCGTGACCTGGGGATACCGGGTGGGCAGGCCTTCCTCGCAGAGCCGCCGGAGGTAGCTTTGGGCCGTCTCGCCGGCGGGGACCTCAAAGACCGGCAGATGGTAGCCCTTGTGCTCCAGGCGGAAGGTGCAGAGCCCGGCTATACGGGCGGTGTTATCGAGCGCCTCCGGGTAGCCGGTAAAGAGGGCCTGCATCTCCTCCTGTGAGCGCAGGTAATAGTCGGCGCCGGGGAGGCGCAGGCGCCGCGGATCGCTCATAGTCGTGCCGGTCTGGATGCAGAGGAGCAGCTCATGGGCGGCTGCATCCTCGCGCCGGACGTAATGCACATCGTTCGTGGCGACCAGGGGGATGCTCAGGCGCCTGCCGAGGTCGGCAAGGGCAGCGTTGAGCTCGGCAGATTCGGGCAGGCCTTCGTGGACCTGCAGCTCGAGGTAGAAGGCATCCGGTCCGAAGAGCTCCTGGTACCAGCGAGCCCGGCGCTCCGCCTCGGCCCGCCGACCCTGGAGCAGCAGGCGAGGTATCTCGCCGGACTGGCAGGCGCTGAGGGCGACAAGCCCCTCTGCGTGTGCCTCGAGGAGTTCGGCGTCGACGCGAGGCCGGTAGTAGAAGCCTTCGAGGTGCGCCCGGGTGGAGAGCTGGATCAGGTTTCGATAGCCCTGCTCGCTGCGCGCGAGCAGCACGAGGTGGTACGGGTTGGTATCGAGCTTGGGGTCGCGCTGCTCACGCCCGCGGGGGGCGATGTACAGCTCGCAGCCGATGATCGGGCTGACGCCATGCTCGGCAGCGGTCTTGGTGAACTCGACTGCGCCATACATGACGCCGTGATCGGTGATGGCCAGGGCGTCCATCCCCAGCTCGCGAGCACGGGCGCAGAGCTGGTCGAGTCGCCCAAGGCCGTCAAGGAGCGAGTACTCGCTGTGCACGTGAAGGTGGACAAATGGCGACATCGTGCGCTCCAGGGTTCTGTGAGGGTCACTCCGTTCCAGTGGTCAGCAAGAGCCGGCAATGAGAAAGACCAGGGACTGGTCGTGGGGAACCACGGCTATTATAACACATTTCGTGCCTGCTGGACTGCCGAAAGCGGTGCCAAACCTTAAATCGTGGAGTCGGACCCTCTGAACGGAGCGGGCCTGCAGAGGCTGCTGCGAAGCTCCCTCTCGCGGGAGGGGTCGGGGGTGCGGGGCATGCCGCACAGCTGACATGAGCCGGGTGGGGCTCGTCCGTCTCAGGGGCCTGGTGCGCTCCAGTCACCCGGTGTGGCCCCGCTCTGGGCGAAAGCAGAGAGCTGCGGGCCATGGGGCCTCGCTCCATAGCGTGCCAGCAGCGCCTGGCGGGATATCCACACCTCGCACCGCTCGAGGTCGAGGAGCCGCTTGCCGCGCAGGCTCGCGGGGTTGTAGGTCCAGATGAGCCAGTAGCTGAACAGGTTCTGCCAGAACTCGGCAAAGCGACCCCAGGCGCCTCGCGCCGCGTGCAGACGTCGGACCTCGAGCCCGAGGCGGCGGAACAGGTAGCTCTGGGCGTCGAGGGCCTCGCCAGAAAGGAAGCCGAACTCGCCACGGATGGCCGCACCGTCGCTCGATGACGCCTCCATGAGGTGCTGTGCCAGCAGGCGCAGGGAGGCGACAAAGCGCCGGTGCATCTCCCGGGCCCAGCGCAGGTCTGGACCGCTCTCCGGCATTGGCGGAACGCGCTCGTTCCAGAAGTGGATATCGATCACGGGATCGCCGGGGCGTATCTGCGTGCCATCCTGCAGTACGATGGCCTCGCGGGCACGTCCGCAGGACACGCGGAGGATGCACACGGCGTCCTCGGCAAAGCTGCGGACGTGCAGACACCGGCGCAGGAGGGCGTCCAGAGCGCGGACAAGGGAGCGTCCGAGGCTGGCAGGTATGGCGCTGATATCCACGGCCTACCCCCGGCCTCTTCCCGCAGCAATCGGGGCGATCCCCACTGCGATCAGGGTGACGCCCAGCCACTGCAGCGGGCTTATGTCCTCGCCAAAGAACAGGCGCGCTGCCACGACCTGGACGAGCACGAACCCGAGGCCGGCGGTGATTCCATAGCCGACGCTCAGGGGGACGAGCCGGACGAGGCCCGTGAAGCACAGCACGCCGAGGAATCCGCACAGGTTGCCGAGAATCTGCCAGCGCAGGAAGGCGCTCCAATGCGTTGCCTGGGCCGAGAGCTTGAGGGCGACGTTGCTCGTGAGGATGCCGGCGAGGTTACCGAGAGCAAAGGCGACCGCCCACCCCTGTTTCACCTTGCGACCTCCTCGGCGGGGTATCGGCAGGACGTGCCCGGCGAATGGCTGCGGATCTACCGGCCCCGGGCGACGCGGGCGTGAGGGAAGGGGGCAGCGATCGCGCCATCCCGATGCCCACGCGCCCGGCGAACGGGATCCTGGCGGGATGCGATCACGGCAGGGGTGCCCCGTCAGGGGACCGCCTGCCGTGCGCGGGAGTTGCCGTGGGTGGAGCCACCCATCGGACTTGAACCGATAACCTAACGCTTACGAAGCGCTTGCTCTGCCGATTGAGCTAGGGTGGCTCAGTAAGCGGAGGGCAGTCTACCAGAGCAAAGCCGGCCTGTCAAACGGCCGCTCTCGGGTGGGGTGCCTTCCGTCGAGGTGAGCCGTGCTGGATTCGAACCAGCGACACCCTGCTTAAAAGGCAGGTGCTCTAACCAGCCTGAGCTAACGGCCCATAACGGGGCAAGTATACCATACAGGGGCGCCTCGGTCAAGCATCCCCGCGGGCGCGGCGGCCTTGCCAAGTCGCCCGGGAACTCTTCCCAATGCCATGCCTTCTAC
>JAIMBM010000757.1 GCA_023511475.1 Anaerolineae bacterium | reverse complement strand
GTCTGCAGTACACCGGCAAGAAGCGGGCCTCGCTCTGCGGGCCGGCTTCGATGGGGCGACCGACGGAGGATGCCGGAGGATGGCAGGGCCGGGTTTCACAACCCGGCCCACCATGGAGGGCAGCATTGTGGCCGTAGGGCGGCCTGGAAAGCCGCCGCGGATGGTTCTCTGGATCGGCCCTGAGCGCGAAGCTCAGACCCTGACGTCCGACGCCACCGGCCGCACGGTCACGGCCTCGGTCGCGGTGCGGCCCTCCTCGCAGACCAGAGCGATCCCCCCACTGCGCAGCGGTCGGTCGAGGTCCTCGACCTCGAAGAGCGCGCGCCCGTCGATGGAGGCCTCGATCCGGCTGCCCCGCACCCGCAGGCCCAGCACATGGGTCTCGCCCAGCTGCCAGGGGAGGTCAGCCTCGGCCAGCACCGTTTCCCCGTCCAGTGCTTTCACCAGGCGGGCTCTACCCTCGATCAGGAGCAGGGCGTAGTAGCGGGCCATTCCCTGCACCCGCGCGGCGATGCCGGCGGCCCGCACCATGTGGGGAGTGACGTCCGCCATCACCTCATAGTCCGTCCACTCCCGCGTGCCGGTGATCAGGAGCCCCCGGCCCTCGTTCTGTACCAGCCGGAAGGACTCTGCCCAGGCAGTGCGGTAGTCCACGCCGTTGACCCAGGCGCGCAACCACATGCTGCCACCCCCGGCGAGCCGGGCAAAGGTGACGTCCGGAGCCCCCTCCCAGGTCAGATAGTCCAGGTACACTGTGCCGGTCGCTCCACACTCACCGGCAAGCTCCAGCCCGACCTCGGCGATCGGCGCCCCGCCCGAAGAAGGGACGCGCCAGACCAGCTCGGCGTCAGAGCCAGGCGCGAGGGTGAGCTCCGGCCCTCGGATGAGCGCGAGCCGGTCTTCGCCGTCGTAGATACGCAGGTACAGCCGACAGGCGACGGGGTGCGCGTTGCCCGCATCGGCCTCAAGGCGTGCCCGGACCGTCTGGCCGGGGTACAGGGTGGGCGAGGCCATCAGCTCATAGTGGCCCAGGCCGGATGCCTCAGGCGGGATGAAGGTTGCGGTGCCGACGCGCGCCCCCCGCCCTGGCGCGAGGTGCCGGTAGCGCAGGGCCAGGGCCCGCGAGCCCAGGCGGCTGTGGCCCGGGATGTTCTCGAGGGCGGCCGTCCCACGGCACTCGGGCGAATCCTCCGGTCGGAAGCCCTGCACCGAGCCCGGCAGCTCAAAGTGGTAGCGGGCGCCGCCCTTCGGCGCGACCGGCTCCAGCCCGGCCAGGGCACGCCCGGCGTTGACGATGCGGTAGGCCTCCGCAACGGCATCCGTGATGGCCCGGCCGCCATCGGCGGTCGAGAGGTACAGGCGGTCCGCGACGGGGCCGCGCCAGTCCGGGCCGGCGTCCAGGCCGGCCAGGCCGTTGCGGATGCCGAGGAGGCAGCCGAGGTTGCCCGAGTTGCAGTCCGTATCCCACCCGCAGGTGTTGACGATCATCAGCGAGCGCTGGAAATCGCCGCCGCCGTAGAGGAGCGCCAGGATGATCAGCCCATGGTTAGGCACGATGTGGCAGTTGCCGCCGTACTTGTCGTAGCCATAGTGCGCGACCAGGAGCTCCCGCGCCCGGCGCCAGTCGGGCTCGCGGGCGTGCCAGCTCCGCACATCGTTGATCAGGCGGGCGATGATAGAGTCCTGCGGGATGAGGGAGAGGCCCGTGTCGAGGAGCGTGTCGATGTCGCTCTCCACAAAGGCCAGGGCCTCCATGGCGGCTATCACCTGCGCGCCGTCGATCGCCTCGCCGTCGTGGCTCACCGAGGCAGCGCGGCGGGCGAGGTCGGACGCCAGCTCCGGGTCGCCCGGTGCGACCATCGCCCAGCCGTCGATAAAGATCTGCGCGCCGATCTGCTCGGCCACGACGCGGCCGTTGAGGGCGATCGACCCGCTCTGCGGTGCGGGAATGCCCCGCTTGAGCCGCAGGTAGGCGGTGTGCTCGGTTGAGTTGCCCAGGCC
>JAIMBM010000756.1 GCA_023511475.1 Anaerolineae bacterium | reverse complement strand
GCTGCGCGGCGAGGTGGAGCTTGTCGGCACGACGCCGGGAAAGGCAGTGCGCCCTGTAGTGGAGCGACCCAACATCTACCAGCTCTACGAGCAGAACATCGGCCTCCTCCAGCCGCTGATCGCCGACCAGCTCCGCGACGCCGAGGCGACCTACCCTGCGGCGTGGATCGAGGAGGCGTTCCGCATCGCTGCCGAGCGCAACGCCCGGAGCTGGGCGTATGTGCGCAAGGTCCTCGAGCGATGGGCCCGCGAGGGCAAGGACGGCGGGCCGCCCCTGGAACGCGACCGGACGCGCTACATCAGAGGGAAGTATGCCGACCGCATCAAGCACTGACAGCTCCGCCGGCAGGTGTCCCCGCTGCGATGGCGCCGGCTTTTACTGCCGGGACGTGCCGGTCGGTCACCCCGATTTCGGCAGGCTGATCCCCTGTGAGTGCCAGTCGGCTGCGCGGCAGGAGCAGCGCTTGCGGGGTTTGAGGCGTGCGAGCAACCTCGGGCAGCTCAGCCGTATGACCTTTGAGAGCTTTGTGCCCGAGGGCTATGGGCTCGCACCGCACTTGCGCGAGAACCTGCGCAGCGCCTATGAGACCGCCCGGGCCTACGCCCGGCAGCCCCGCGGGTGGCTGGTGCTCAAGGGGCGCTACGGCTGCGGCAAGACGCACCTCGCCGCCGCCATCGCCAACTACCAGGTTGACCAGGGGTGCCCAGTGCTGTTTATGGTTGTCCCCGACCTGCTGGACTACCTGCGGGCCGCGTACCGCCCCGATGCGGACTCGCCCTATGACGAGCAGTTCGAAGCCGTGCGCAACGCGCCTCTCCTCATCCTCGACGACCTGGGAACCCAGAGCTCGACTGCGTGGGCGCAGGAAAAGCTCTTCCAGCTCCTGAATCATCGCTACAACGCCCAGCTTCCCACGGTGATCACCACCAACCGCGAGCTGGAGGAGATCGACCCTCGCCTGCGCTCGCGCCTCGCCGACACCGAGCTGTGCCAGGTCATCACCGTCCTCGCGCCGGACTTTAGGCAGGCCGGCGCTGACCGCTCCGAGCTGAGCAGCCTGGACCACCACGCCGATCAGACCTTTGAGACCTTTGACCTGCAGGGCTGGCACCTGGACGCCGAGCAGCGCGAGAACCTCCGACAGGCCTACGAGACGGCGCGCAGCTACGCGGCGGACCCCGATGGCTGGCTGGTCTATATGGGGGACTATGGCTGCGGCAAGACGCATCTGGCCGCCGCCATCGCCAACTATCGCGTTGCGCAGGGCGAGCGCGCCCTCTTTGTCGTTGTGCCGGACCTTCTCGACCACCTGCGGGCGGCCTTTTCCCCCTCCAGCAACGTGTCCCTGGACCGGCGCTTTGAGGAGGTCCGTAACGCGCCGCTCCTCGTGCTCGACGACCTCGGCACCCAGAGCTCTACACCCTGGGCGCAGGAAAAGCTGTATCAGCTGCTGAACCATCGCTACAACGCCCGGCTGCCGACCGTGATCACCACCAGCCTCACCCTCGAGGAGCTGGACCCGCGCCTGCGCGCCCGCATCCTGGATCCGCGCCGCGTGACGGTCGTGGCCATTCTCGCGCCGAGCTATCTGGACCGTCTCTCGACGCGCAGCCGCACCAACGGCAGGGAGAGCATGGGAACGCGCCGGCCCGCGCGCCGCGGCGGCTGCTCCCTCGGCTGAGCGCGTGCTCCTTCCCTCAGCCATTCTCCGTCGCCTCTGCCCCTCGCTGAAGAGGTCTCCAAAACCGCGAGCCCGCCGCACCTGCCACTGCAGGTGCCCCATCCCCGCGACCTCCCTCTCCGCCGCCGGGATGGCCGAGAGGGAGGTGCTTCCTTGCTGTTGGTGGAGTTCTGCCTTTTCAGGTCCTCGTTCCTTGTTACTTGCTCTAGCGCTCCTGGAGGGTGGTATGGCGCCCCTCGTGCGGTTTCTGCCCCCACCCCGGGGCATTCCCCGCTTTGCCCGCAGGGCAAAGCGGGGGTAGCCCCCGCGCCCCTCCCCAGGC
>JAIMBM010000755.1 GCA_023511475.1 Anaerolineae bacterium | reverse complement strand
GAGGGGGTTCCCCGACGAGCCGGCGCAAAGCCGATCCCGATGGGCAGGGCCAGCAGCAGCCTGCCTCCGTGCCATGCACTGAAGGCGAGCCTGAACAGCTACCAGGGGGAGGGGGTCCCCTGACGAGCCGGCGCAAAGCCGATCCCGGTGGGCAGGGCTACCAGCAGCCAGCCTGCGTTCCATGCGCTGAACGCGAGTCCGAACACGTACCAGACTCTCAGTATTTGCCCGGCTATGAGAGGTGCTGTATAATGCATCGAGCTTTTGGCACGTCGTCAAGCGCGTCACAACGTAGGAGGACCTGAGGTGGACCTGAAGCAGATCTACGAGTACACCGTGAGCGGGAACGCCCCAAAGGTCAAGGAGCTCACGCAGCAGGCACTCGCCGAGGGGGTTTCGCCGAGCGAGATCATCACCAAGTATCTCATCCCGGCCATGGCAGAGGTCGGCGACCGCTTCGAGCGGAACGAGTTCTACGTTCCCGAGCTTCTTATCGCCGCCCGTGCCATGCAGGGGGCTCTCTCCATCCTCAAGCCCCTGCTGACCGAGACCGACCTCAAGCCCGCTGGCCGCGTGGTGATCGGTACTGTTAAGGGTGACCTGCACGACATCGGCAAGAACCTGGTCTCCATGATGCTGCAGGGTGCAGGGTTCGAGATCGTGGACCTGGGCGTCGATGTGGCGCCGGACAAGTTCGTCGAGGCCGTCAAGGAGAACAAGGCGGAGGTTGTGGCCCTATCCGCGCTGCTCACTACCACGATGCCCTCGATGAAGACCACGATCGATGCCCTCGAGGCGGCAGGGCTGCGGGACAAGGTCAAGGTCATCATCGGTGGCGCGCCGGTAACGCAGCGGTACGCCGACGAGATCGGCGCGGATGGCTACGCGCCGGATGCAAACTCGGCCGTCCGCAAGACCAAGGAACTGCTCAAGATCGCCTGACGCAAGGCTGTTTTTCATGGGCCAGAGAGGGGAAAGTCGCCTCCAAGGCGGTGCTGGCAGGCGGCTTTCCCTACGATTGCTGATTCCCGCCGTACGGGCTTTGTGCCGGCCGGAGGGCCGTGCAGGTGCATCTGGGTGCTTCCAGAGGGCCCAGAGAGCCCCTTCGGGCCACGGACTGGCTCTGAGATGGCCAGGCTTGTGACCGGAGTGTGGCTTGCACACCAACGGCGCAGGAGGTCAGAGCTCAGCATCATCGAGACGGGGCCGTTGGTTCGGGCTTCCGGCATGCTGTTTGCAGCCAGGTCGCGGACAACTCGTGGCAAGTGCCGGGGTACAGGCTGGCCATGGGCAAGCCCCTTATCGTCACCAAATACCTCATTCCTGGCCGCCGTGCCGACCTGCTTCGGCGCCCTCGCCTGCTCGAGTTCATGCACGAGCACGTGGACCGCAAGCTCGTGCTCGTCAGCGCCCCGGCCGGGTATGGCAAGACCTCCCTCCTGATCGAGTTTGCGCACGACACCGACCTGCCGGTCTGCTGGTACTCCCTCGATGTAGCGGACCGCGACCCTCACGTCTTCGCAGAGTACCTGCTGGCCGCGATCCGGCACCGCTTCCCCCACTTTGGAAGGCATGCTCAGGCATTGCTCGAGAGCAGCGAGCGGCTGAGCGACACCGACGCCCTCGTCGCGGTGCTCGTAAACGAGATCTATGAGGAGATCCCCGACTACTTTGTGCTGGTGCTGGACGACTACCACCAGGTCAACCCGAGCGAGCCGGTGAACTATCTCCTCGATTCGCTCCTGCAACGACTGCCCGAGAACTGCCACGTGATCATTGCCAGCCGCACCATCCCAACCCTCACTCCGAGGGGCCTGGCCCTCATGACGGCGCGTCAGGAAGTGGCCGGGCTTGGCGCGCGCGAGCTGCGCTTCACCCCCCAGGAGATCCAGGAGCTGGTGCAGCAGAACTATCACCATGTCCTGCCCGATGAGGCTGCGCAGGAGCTGGCCCGCCAGTCCGAGGGCTGGATCACCGGCATCCTCCTCTCCACACAGACGGCGTGGAAGG
>JAIMBM010000754.1 GCA_023511475.1 Anaerolineae bacterium | reverse complement strand
CCTGCGGGCAGCGTACTGCTCACGCGCTGGCAAAAAGCTCTCGGACGTGCTCCAGCGCGAGCCGCGGGCTGGTGAGGATGTGCTCTTGAGGCACGGAGGGCGGCAAGGCGGCGAGGGCCCGGGCCATGGAGGCCTGGGCAAGCAACACCGCATCGCTCCGACGCGCGAGCTCGGCGACCTTGTCTGCAACCAGCCGATCGTGGGCCGTCAGGTCACCTGCGGTGAGCGCCTCGTAAGCGCCCACGCACAGCGCACGCTCGACCTCTACGGGCCTCCCCTTCCTCTCGGCGGCCTCCTCAACGCTCTCGGCGACGGGTCCGAGGGCCGTCGGAGCCGTAGCCGCGACGGCGAGGCGACTGCCAAGTGCGAGGGCTCTCTGCACCATCGCCTCCTCGATCCGCAGCACCGGGATGCCCACGAGCGGCGCTACAACCGGCACGCATGGAGAGATCGACGAGCAGGTGAATTGCACCGCTCGCGCTCCGGCCTCTTCAGCCGCGATCACATGCTCCGCGACGCGCCGATGGATGAAAGGCGTGACACGCCCGGCAGCAAGCACCGTCTTGATCAGTATCTCATCGACGACGTGCCACACCTCGATTTCGCCCGGCAGTATCTCACTGGCCAGCCCGGCAAAGAGCGTGGCTACGCCAGGCATCGTGTGCAGGAGCACCAGCCGATCTGGCACTGTGCCTCCCCTTCAGGCGCTCTCCCAGGTCTCGCGGATGTAGCGGGCCGCCGCCCGCACACCCTCCTCGCCCTGAAGTGACCCCTCCTCCATACAGACCCATCCGTCAAAGCCCGCCTGCTTGAGCCGTCTGAAGATGGCCGCGAAGGGGACCAGTCCCGTGCCAAGCAGGACCATCTTCAGGGCACCGCGCGCCGACGTATCGGCAGCATGGATGCTGACGATGCGATCGATCACCTGCTCGAGCAACGCAAGGGGATCGTCGGCAAAGGCGGTGGCGTTTGCCGTGTCAAAGTTGACTCCCAGCCCGGTGCCTGCGGTGCGGCGCACAATCTCGACAAAGACCTCTGGCGGCTGGGAAAAGTCCGTATACTGCCACACGAAGGGCCTGGCGTGGTTCTCGTACACCAGCGTCACGCCACTCCCGGCCGCTCTCTCGGCCAGGCGCGTCAGCCCCTCAGTGGCCCAGGAGATGCCTTCCTCGCGCCCCGTCTCGGGGTAGGCCTGTCCGGCGGTCACCCGCATCAGGCAGGCGCCAAGCCCCGCTGCCACGTGCACCGTCTCCTCGGCCAACGCCAGCTCGCGCTCCCGGCGCGCGGGGTCGGGGTGGGTCAGGTCTGGGTAGGTGGTGAGCATGGCCACGCGCATCCCTGCTGCGGCGATGTCGCGGCGCAGCGCGGCCACGGCGCGCTCCGAGCGGTCGGGCACGAAGGCGATGCTGAGGTCGAGGGCGTCCAGGCCAGCGCGGGCAGCCATTTCGGCCCAGGCGGCCACGCTCATCCGCCCCTCCTGGATGTCACGAAAGAAGGACACAGGCAGGCAGCTCAGTTTCATGGTGTGGGCCTTCCCGTTGATTGCCTGGACCAGGCCAGGGGCTGCGGCCCCGCGCCTGCCGGCTAGAGCACCTCCGCCTCAAACGCCCGCAGGGATTCGTGCAGGATGGCCATGATCTCGTCGATCTGCTCGCGGGTGGTGATGAGCGGCGGAGCCATGAGGATCGTGTCGCCGGCCGCTCCGCGCACCGTGCCCGCGCAGGGATAGGTGACGAGCCCGCGCTCGAAAGTAAACCTCGAGAAGAGGTTGGATATCTCCCGCTCGGGCGGGAAGGGTGCCTTCGTCTCCTTATCGGCCACGAACTCGACGCCGACCATCAGACCCAGCCCCCGCACATCCCCGACGGTGCGGTACGCGAGCAGCTCGTGCAGCCGCTCCAGAAAGTACGCGCCGACCACGCGCGCATTCTCGACCAGGTTGTGCTTCTGGATGTAGCGGATCGTCTCAATAGCGGCAACCATGCCGATGACGGAGGCGTTCAGGGTGTGCC
>JAIMBM010000753.1 GCA_023511475.1 Anaerolineae bacterium | reverse complement strand
GCGGTGGCGGCGTGGACTTCGCGCTGAGCGGGGTGCAGCGGGCGCTGGCCGTCCCCCCGGGCGACTACGACGTCTACGTCGCCATTGCCGCGCGGGCGCCCAGTCGCAAGGCCGTGAGGAGCACCGCCGCGGCTCCCGCCAGGCACCCGGCAAAGATGAGCAGGTTTCGCGCCTGGTAGGACAGAAACATGCGCCCATCCGCAAAGACCTCCGACACCCTTGCCAGCCGCGCTACCGCCCGGTCGGCCAGGGGCACGGCGAGTTGTGGGAGGGTGCGCGCCCCGGCCACAGCGGCGATGGCCGCCAGCGCACCCAGCGCCGCCAGGAGGCCGAAAGTGCCGTGGAGGCGCGCGCGGCTGCGCTGTCCGAGGGTCTCGACGATGGCGTCTATCCCCATGGCTGAGAGGATGGCTACTGCAACCGTGTACGGGAATACCCAGCGGAAGGGCGAGTGAAGTTGCCGGATGCCCGGGAGCTGGTAGAGCAGCCAGTAGGTCGGCAGGCCGAAGACCAGGCTCAGGCTGAAGAGCGCAAGGACGATGAAGAACCAGGCCTGCCTCCGCGGGCGGCGCACGGCTCCGACGAGCGCGAGTAGAAGCACGAGGATCGAGATATAGGCCCCGCCCTCGACATAGTTCTTGATGCCCCACTCCGTGGACTTGAGCAGGCCCAGGCTGTTACGCAGCGTCGGCAAAACCTGACCGGTGTACAGGTCCACATAGCTGTGGTGACTCGGGTTGCCAAAAAAGTCGGGGATCAGGAAGGCGACCAGCTGCCGGAACGGATAGCTCCAGCCGACGATCTGCTCATAAGAGACAGAGCCCTCCCGAAAGCTCTTGGTCACGAGTTCGTAGAGGGGCAGCAGCTGCATGGCGGCCAGGCCAAGGCCGAGAAGCACGGTCGCTGCCAGCAGGCCGGCGAAGGCGATCAGGCCTCGCCATCGCCTGCGGCACGCAAACTCGCCAGCCGCCCGCCAGGCTCCGTACGCGGCGAGGACCAACAGGTTGTAGTATAGGAACTCGACGTGCCCGGCCAGCACCTGACAACCCAGTGCCAGGCTGCCGAGGACGACCCAGGGGAGGGGTGCACGGAGCGCCAGGCGACGTCCTTGCGAGCCTGCATCGCTTACAGACTGCACCAGGCGCTCGGTTGTGGCCAGGAGGAAGGGAAGCCATGCCGCCGTGGCGATGACCATTGGGAATACGGTGCTGACGAGCATAAAGCCGCTGAAGGCGAAGGCGAGTCCTCCCGCAGCTGAAGCCAGCCGGGAGAGCCGGATTGTGCGCGCATAGAAGTAGAGGCTGAGCCCGGCGAGCAGGAGCTGGGACACGGTGAAGAGCCCGTAGGCACGGCTCAGCGGCACGACATAGTAGACCAGGCTGAACGGGTACAGCGCCGAGTGCTGGCCCGCGGCCAGGAATGGCACGCCGGAGAGGATGTAGGGGTTCCAGAGGGGAAGCTGCCCGGCCCGCAGGCACTCCAGAATGAACTGCTTCCAGACATAGTTCTCGAAAACCAGGTCGGTCACCAGGCTGTTGTGAGGAGCGGCAAACCCCTCTGGCGCGAGGGAGCGCCACGGCTGATGCATGTACAGGGCGTCGGCGGGGAGCATCGTCCGATCGCCTACCGTCACCGGCCAGTAGAAGATGAGCAAGAGGAGGAGCAAACCGCCTGCAAAGGCCAGGTGCCGCAGATAGCGTGAACTCGAGGGCAAGCCGCTCTCCTTGTGTGTCGACGATGCGCTGTGCCCGGGTTGTCCAGAGTTGGCGACGACAAGCCGTCGCCTCGCTCGGCCAGCGCCGGGTGGATTATAGGCCGGCCATGGGAGGGCGTCAAAGGTCTGCGGCGGTGTACGTATCCAGACTTGCGGTCAGCGCATGGCACGGAGGCGGGTTGCTGGTATCCCTGCCCATCGGGATCGGCTTTGCGCCGGCTCGTCGGCCACCCCCCGCCCCCGGGGGGCCGGCCGGGGGGGGGGGGGGGGGGGGGGGCGCGGGGGGGGGGGGGGGGGGGGG
>JAIMBM010000752.1 GCA_023511475.1 Anaerolineae bacterium | reverse complement strand
TTTATAAGAGACTGGGCGCGGCGGCGCCTCAGCCGGAGCCCGAGACCCCCTCCAAGGACTCTCTCCTTCCTTCGGGCGGGCGCGCCCTCCCAGGCCGGGTCCGGGGTGAATGGCCCGATCGGGCTTGCCAGGCGACGTCGCCTCTAGTACATTTACTGCGGCCCGGTGTGGCACATCTGTTGGCCAGGAGGCGACTTTATGGGCGCAAGCCATCCCCGTTCGCCTGCAGAGGCCCTGCAGGCCTATCTGACCCCCTGGCACCAGGCCGTCGCTGCGCCGGCAGCTGCCCAGGAGCAGACCCTCCGGCGGCTGCTCGCGTTGTACGCGCAGACCAGCTATGGCCGACGGCACGGCGCGGCGGCGGTCGGAAGCGTTCACGAGTATCGGCGCGCCTTCCCGATCATGACCTACGAGCAGTACGAGCCGCTCATCCGCCGGGTCATGGCGGGCGAGGTCGACCTCTTGCTGACCGAGGACCCCATCGGCTGGGCGATCACCCGCGGTACGACCGCGGGCGAGTCCAAGTTCATCCCCATGACGCCGACGGACCTGGGCATGCGGGTGAGCGCCGCCCGGGCGATGCTCAACTATGTGCAGACCACGGGACGTTTCGACCTCTTCCAGGGCGTGAACCTCAACCTGAACTTTCCGTCGGTCGTCGGCACGATACGCGTCGGCGAACGTGAGGTCGAGTATGGCTATTCCTCGGGCATCTATACCCGTCATGTGTCGGCCTCGACGCCGATCCGTTCCCTCCCGTCGCAGGAGGAGATCGACTCCCTCGGCGGCGGCAAGACGATCCGCGACTGGGAGGCCCGCTTCGAGCTGGCCTACGAGCGCTGCCGGGGGGAGAACGTCACCCTCGTGGGCGGGGTAGCTCCGACGGCGATCCTGTTTGCGCGCTATCTGAAGCGCGTGCATCGGGTCTATCCCAAGGACCTGTGGCAGACGCGCATCATGACGCTGGGCTCGGTCCCGGGCATCAACACACACTACGCCCCCGCTTTGCGCGCCGTCTACGGGCCGGTGGCCATCCGCGAGATTTATGGCACGACGGAAGGCATGTTCGGCCAGCAGCGGGATGAGAACCGGGCCTGGGTCCCCAACTATGACCTGTACTTCTTTGAGGTGCAGACTCGCTCGGGCCTCAAGATGCTGCACGAGATGCGTCCGGGCGAGCTGGGCAGCCTCATTGTCTCGACGCCGACGCTGGCGCGCTACCGGATCGGCGATGTCATCCTGGCCCTGCGCCCGCCCTACTTTCGCTGCATTGGCCGGGAGCGGTGGTGGACCGTGCTCCGGTACCTCTGGGGCGAGCTGGCGAGCCTCAACCTCGGACGCCTGTAGACGCAGGGTTGCAGTGGCACGCGGCCCTGCGCGGGTGCGATCGCGTCGCGTGCCGCTCCAGGTACGGCGCCGTCACCGCCCGGTCAGGCCCCGGATCAGCAGGTAGAGGCCGATGATCCCCCGGGCGAGCGGCAGGATGGTGAGGATGCCGAAGGCGCTGCTCAGCCCGATGGCGATCAGGATGATCGCCAGCACGACGATGCCGGCGACGGGCCGCCGGTAGGCGGGCACCAGCAGGCGAAGGGCGGCCTCCAGGAGAAGGATCACCCCGGCACCGATCAGGATCACCGACCAGGCCGGCAGGGCCACAAGCGTTGCCAGCGTCCCGAGCGAGTCGGCGAGGAGGACCAGGCCGGCCCAGATCAGGATCAGCGCCCAGGCGATGGCGCTGATCGGGTCGCGGCGCCACTTTTCGCCTTGCCCTTTCTCGCGTCCCTTTTCCTCCTGCTTCTCGTCGACCTTTTCGCTCTTCTCATCGCGTCGTTGCGCAGCCATGGCCTGCTCCTTGGATGTGCTGCCCAGTGTATGAGGACATTGTAGCACATAAACGTGGGGAGGTGAAGGCGGGCGGGGCGCCGGGTGCAGCTCAAGTTCGGGGGAGTTCGCGCCCGGCCAGGCTGTCACGGGCCCCGCCCCCCGCCGGTCGAGGCTGGCCAGGGGGGTGGGGGAAGGCG
>JAIMBM010000751.1 GCA_023511475.1 Anaerolineae bacterium | reverse complement strand
CTCATGCTGCGTGACTGATCCACCAGTACAACCACCGCGCCTCGCTGGTCGTCCCCCAGCGAACGCAGCACCACCGGGCGCAGAATGGACAACCCCAGCACCCCCAGCGCCGCCACACGCAGCCCCAGCAGCAGCCACCACCACGGCGCCGGCACGGGTCTAACCTGCGGGCGATAAAGCCACACCACCGCCGTCAGACCCGCCGCCACGATCAACATCGACACCCACAGCAGTTGCGGCGATTGGAAGCGGATCATGCCCGGCCCTCCGCGAGGCGCAGCACTGCTCCGAGGATTGCGCAGCGGGCGTTCACCTCCATCCTCTCCAGCACGTCATAGGCCTCATCAAGGTCGTGCCCCATGACGATGATGCCGTGGTAGGGCAGGAGCACGGCGAGGCCATGCTCCTGAAAGTCGTCGCGGCGTTCCTGCAGCACGGCAACGACGGCGTCGGCGAGGTCCTGCGTGTGCGCCTTGACGGGAGGGATGCAGGGGACCGTGCCGAACTTGCGCGTGTACTCGGCGACGGCGGGCAGGGGCCGGTTGGCGCAGGCAAAGACCTGCACATGGAAGGGATGGGCGTGGATCACCGCACCGGCGGTCGGGAAGGCACGGTAGAGCGAGAGGTGTGCCTTGCTCTCGCGAGAGATGGTGCCGGGGCCTTCCAGCACCTCGTGGGTCTCGGCATCGAGCACGGTAATGAGGTCGGGCGTGATGCTCCAGCGGTAGCGGCTGCCCATATACTGCGGCGTGATATAGATGCGCCCATCGCTTCGCACGGAGACGTTGCCGCCCGCCGAGTCGGAGAGCTGGCGGGTGTAGATCAGCCGGGCGATCTCGACGATCGCCGCTCTCGGGTCGGATCGGCTCGTGACCATGGAGATGCCTCCCTAAGGTTCGACAATGACTTTCATGCCTGCGCGTGCCTCGGCAAGTTCAAAGGCCTCGTTGATGCGTGTGAGGGGCAACCGATGGCTGATCAGCGGCCGCAGGTCGATGCGTCCGCGGCCGAGGAGGGCGAGGGCGAGGCGGTGCTGTCGTGGAATGGAGCCGTGGGCACCGTGGATGTAGCACTCCTTATAATGGACCAGGTTGGCGTCCAGGGCGAGGGGCGCAGCCCCGGCGGGGAGTCCGCCGAAAAAGTTGATGCGGCCACGGGCCCGGACCATACGCAGGGCGTCCTGCTGGGCCTCGAGGGAGCCGGCGGCGACCAAAACCACGTCGGCGCCCTCGCCGGCCGTCTCGGCCAGAACCCGGGCCACTGCGTCCTCCTCGGTCGAGCAGATGGCCACGTCGGCCCCCATATCCAGGGCCATCTGCAGCCGGGGGCGCGAGCGTTGCACCACGATGATCGGCGCTGCCCCCACGAGCCGTGCGAGCGCGATAAGCATGCATCCGATGGGTCCGGCGCCGATGACGACTACCGATTCGCCGAGGCGTATCTGGGAGAGCTCGACACCATTGATCGCGCAGGCGAGTGGTTCGGCGAGCGCGGCCTCGGCGTAGGAGAGACTCTCAGGTATTCGGTGTATGGGCCCGTAGCGCAAGAGAAGGGAAGGTGCCACCAGATACTCGGCAAAGCCGCCCGGGAACTGGTAGCCGAGAGCCAGATTCGTCTGGCAGTTGTTGCCGTGACCGTCCCGGCAGAAGGAGCAGACGCCACAGGGGATGTCTCCAGCCATGGCGACGCGATCTCCCGGGCGGAAGGTCTGGACGTTCCGCCCGACCTCAACAACGTCGCCGGCGATCTCGTGTCCGGGGATGGCTGGGGGCCGGACTCTTGGGCTCCCGTGGCGAAGGATGCGAATGTCCGATCCGCAGATGGCGCAGGCGCGGACGCGCACGAGCAGAGTATCGTCATCAGGGTGTGGGGTCGGTACTTCCCTGACCCGGAGCTGATTCAGACCGTCGAGAACTGCCGCGAGCACGAGAGCCTCCTTCGTAGTATAGCGATGGCCGGATGACGGAAAATGTACCGCAGATGTGGCCTCCCGCAAAATGCTGGAGGGCATATAACTGTTCGGC
>JAIMBM010000750.1 GCA_023511475.1 Anaerolineae bacterium | reverse complement strand
ATGCTGCGCAGGCCATGGGCGCCTACGCTCCCCCCAGGCCACTTGTGGGTAATGGATAGCTTGTGGGACGGAGGAGCCAGTGGGGAGCCCATGCAGGGCTTCCCCGGGCCCCATCCCGCGCTCGCCGGATCACGCCACCAGGTCCAGGTTCTTGACCTCCCTGGCGTGGCTCTGGATAAAGTTGGTCCGCGGAGGCACGCTCGAACCCATGAGCATGTCAAAGATGTGGTCCGCGTGCGCCGCATCCTCGATCGTGACCTGCAGGATGGTGCGGCGCTCCGGGTCCATGGTCGTCTCCCAGAGTTGCTCCGGGTCCATCTCGCCGAGGCCCTTGTACCGCTGGATAACCAGGTTCCTCCCCGCCAGCTTGCGGACGAGTGCGTCCTTCTCCTCTTCGGAATAGACATAGTGTAGCGTCTTCCCGTCCTGAATCCGGTAGAGGGGAGGCAGGGCCAGGAACAGGTGACCACGCTCGATGAGCTGCGGCATGTGCCGGAAGAAGAAGGTCAGAAGCAGCGTCGTGATGTGCGCGCCATCGACATCGGCGTCGGTCATGATGATGACACGCCCGTAGCGCAGGTTGGCCAGGTCAAAGGACTCCCCCACGCCGCATCCCAGGGCCGTGATCAGGGCCCGGATCTCCTTGGAGTCGAGGATCTTGTCCAGCCGGGCCTTCTCCACGTTCAGAATCTTGCCCCGCAGGGGCAGCACCGCCTGAAAGCGCCGGTCCCGGCCCTGCTTCGCCGAGCCACCTGCGGAGTCGCCCTCCACGATGTACAGCTCGGACCGGGAGGCATCGCGCTCCGAGCAATCGGCAAGCTTGCCCGGGAGCGCGAGGCTCTCCAGCGCGCTCTTGCGGATGACGAGGTCGCGCGCCTGCCGCGCCGCCTGCCGGGCCCGTGCCGCAGTAAGCGACTTTTCGATGATGGCCCTGGCCTCGCGGCTGTGCTCCTCGAGGAACTGGGCAAAAGCCTCGGCCACCACCGACTCCACCTGGCTCTTGACCTCGGCGTTGCCGAGCTTGCCCTTGGTCTGGCTCTCGAACTGCGGCTCCTTGAGCTTGACGCTCAGCACGGCCGTCAGCCCTTCGCGCACATCCTCCCCCGAAAAGTTCGCATCCGCATCCTTGAGCAGGCCGGCCTTTCGACCATAGTCGTTGAGGGTGCGGGTGAGGGCAGATCGAAAGCCGGTGAGATGGGTGCCGCCATCGACAGTGTTGATGTTGTTGGCAAAGGCGAGCACGGTCTCGTTATACGAGTCGTTGTACTGCAACGCCACCTCCACGAGCGTGTCCTCGACCTGCTTCTCGACATAGAAGGGCTCATGCAGGGTCTCGCGCCCACGGTTCAGGTAGCGCACGAAGGAGGTCACGCCACCCTCGAAATGGAAGGTCAACTCCCGGGCGTTTCGCTCGTCGATAAAGACGATCCACAGCCCCTTGGTGAGAAAGGCCATCTCGCGGAAACGCTCGGCGAGCACATCGAACCTGTAGTCGAGGCTCTTAAAGATGGTCTGATCGGGGCGAAAGACGGTGCGACTCCCCGTGCCTTCGGCCGTGCCGATGGCCTCGACCTGCGTCACCGGCTTGCCTCGCTCGTAGCGCTGATGGTACAGCTTGCCATCGCGCCGCACAAAGACCTCCATATACTCGGAAAGGGCATTGACAGCGGATACGCCCACTCCGTGCAGCCCGGAGGCGACCTTGTAGCCGCCGCCACCGAACTTGCCGCCAGCATGGAGGATGGTATGCACGACCTCCAGCGCCGACTTGCCGGTCTGCGGATGAATGTCGACCGGAATGCCGCGGCCATTATCCTCAACGGTCACCGACGAGTCCTTGTGGATCGTTACGACGATCCGGTCGCAGTATCCTGCCAGGGCCTCGTCGACCGAGTTGTCGACCACCTCGTAGACCAGGTGATGCAGGCCTCGGATGTCGGTCGAGCCAACGTACATGCCGGGCCTGCGACGGACGGCCTCGAGACCCTCCAAAACCTGTATATCCGAAGCTGTATAGGTCGATACC
>JAIMBM010000749.1 GCA_023511475.1 Anaerolineae bacterium | reverse complement strand
GCTCGCGGAGGGGGACGGCCCCGACAGCTACCGCTACGATGTGGCGCTCGGGCTCCTCTCGCTCCGCTACACGCATGCCGCAAGCCGCGACCTGCGCGTCGACTGCTAGCCACGACCATGGAGTCCGGCCGCAGCGGTCGGCCGCGGCCCCACCCCGGTCGTCCAAGGGCCCTCCGGCCCCCTCATTCGGTAGGGCGAGGGCTCGTCCCCGCCGCCTCGGTGCGGGGGAACCGTGAAACGGCGGGGCACAAGGCCCCGCCCTCCTGCTGAGGGACGAAGGGAGCTGCCTCCGCCGCCCTCGCGCTAGTCGGGCGTCTCGACCAGGCTCGAGTAGTACGCCCAGCGGCCGTCGGGCGGTTGCGACTCGGCCCGTAGCAGCGCCAGCTCGTCGGGCGGGATCACCCGCGGCGTGCCGAGTGCCTGCACGATGTAGTTCGCATGGGCCAGGCGCTCGAGCATGATGGCGGCCAGCGTGGCCTCCTGGATGGTCGGGCCGGTGGTGACGACGCCGTGCCCCACCAGGTGCAGGAGCCGGTGCTGGCCGAGCGCTTGGGCCACCTCGCGCCCGCGCTCGGGCGTGGTGATCAGCTTCGAGCTGGGGTAGACCGCGATGCCGTCGGCCACCAGCGGCCCCTCGAGGTGGAGGATGGGCAGGATGGGGCGGCCGGCGATGCCGAAGCAGGTCGCCATGAGCTGGTGCGTGTGGACGACGGCCTTCACGTCGGGGCGGGCGCGGTAGATCTCGAGGTGCAGGCTCAGTCCGCGCGATTCCACCAGGCTGCGGGCGACGTTCACCGCATCCCCTGCCAGCGCGCCAGGGCTCGTCTCCTCTGGCAGAATGCCCATTTGGGCAGCCTCGATGCGGGCGAGGTCGAGGACGTCGTTGACGAGGGTCTGCAGGTGACAGGCGTTGCGGTGCACGATACCCAGGTCGCGTACGTAGGCCGGCGGCAGGTGGCCGCCATAGTACTCGGGGTTCTCGACCATCAGCTCGGTAAAGCCGACGATGAGGTTCAGGGGCGTGCGCAGCTCGTGGCTGATGGTCTGGGCGAACTGCTGCTTCAGGCGGCGGGCCTCCTCGGCCTGATCGCGGGCGAGGGCAAGCATATAGTTGGCGCGCTCGAGACGGTAGGTCGCCTCGTCCAGCGCTTTGAGGGCGCGACGCAGCTCCGCCTGCCCCTCGCGGGCCTCGCGCTCGTTGTTATGGGCCTGCTCATAGCCCCGCCAGGCCCACTCCAGGGCAATGTAGAGGTTGTGGGCCGAGAGCCACGAGGCGATCGCTGCGAGGCCGATCGTGCCGACCGGCACGAGTACACCCGCCGACAGGAAGCGCAGGCCCAGCCCCTGCATGCCGACCCCCGCGCTGAGGATCGCGGCCAGCAGGGCAATCACGAACACGCCGCCATGGCCGAGCAAGACGCCGCCAAAGGTGATGGGCAGGACGAACAGCGCTGCCAGCATCGGCTCGCGGAACGCTAGTATGGCGCAGGAGACGGCCGCGAGCGTGCCCGCGATCAACGCCATGGAGCCTACGGCGGGGGGCTGTTTGCGAAGCAGGTAGCAGAGGATGGCGGCTCCCAGGGGCGCGATGCTCACTCCCCAGGCTACCGGCGGCGCATGTTTGCCTGTATTGGGCCACACGAGCGGGATGAACGCGGCATAGCCTACCAGGCCGACGAACAGCGCCAGCACCCGAACCGAGTTGGCGCGCAGCTCCGTGAGGTTGGTTCTCAACGCCGATGCGCCGAGAGCCATCTGCATGGGGGCCTCCTTGGCGGTAAGCCGGACATTGGCGGACTCTGATTAACATTATACGCCCGACCGCGTCCGCCGTCAGACCGGCGCCTCGGACCCCAGTCGCGCCGCCGTAGGGAAGTACAGTCCCTATCCTGGCCCCCTTTCAGGGGCGGATAGCCTTCTGCGCTCTTAGGTCAGACGCAGTGCCTATCGACGGACCCCCACCCTTCGCCCCGCCCCCGCGCCGCGGGGGGGGGGGATCGGGATAGGGGGGTGTGTTTGTGGGGGGGGGT
>JAIMBM010000748.1 GCA_023511475.1 Anaerolineae bacterium | reverse complement strand
CTCCCCGACGAGCCGGCACAAAGCCAATCCGGGTGGCCAGCGCTACCAGCAGCCTGCCTCGGCACCATGCGCTGAACGCGAGTCTGCACAGCTACCGGCAAGAGGGGTCTTGACACCGCCCCGAATCCGTGATATACTGCCAGTACCTAAGAACCTTAGGTACACCTCAAGGAGGCCGTCATGTCGCTGTTCACGCAGCTGCGCAAGGGCTCTACGGACATGGCCCTGCTGCGCCTGCTCTCCGAGCGCGCGATGTACGGCTACGAGATAGCTCAGGAGCTGGAACGGCGCTCGGAGGGCTACTTTGCCATGCAGGAGGGGCTGCTGTATCCCGCACTGCACCGCCTGGAGCGGGCCGGCCTGCTCGCAGCGGACTGGCGCCCGGGCGAGAGCGGTCCGCCTCGCAAGTACTACCACATCACGGCGCGAGGGCAGCAGGCGCTGGCCGCCAGCCTTGCCGAGTGGAGGCTCTTTCGCGACCGGCTGACCGCCCTGCTCGAAGGAGGCCCGAGTGGACACGCTGAGCCGCTACCTGGATGATCTGGCCGCGCGGTTGCCCCGCGAGCCGCGCCTCAGGGAAGAGATTCTGGCCGAGATCGAAGCCCATCTGCGTGCGCGGGCCCGCGCTCTGGCCCAACAGGGCCTGGATCAGGAGGCGAGCATGCGTCAGGCTGTGGAGCGATTTGGCCCGGCCGAGGAGGTCGGCGATGCGCTGGCCCGGGTGCACCGCGGCGGAACGTGGCGTGAGGAGCTGGCCGGAGGGCTGGTACATCTCCTGGCAGGGCTGGTCGTCTCTGTTCCGGTGTTGCCCTGGTACTATGGCGGGCCCTGGCTGGGGGGCTGGAGGCTGCCTCTGGAGATAGCCTTCGGCCTGGCGACGGCGGCCGTTTCCCTCGGCTGGGGCCGGCGCCGACGCTGGGCAGCCCCGTGGGTTGGCTACGGGCTGCTTCTGGCCTTTGGGCTGGCCGCGGCCGCGGCCCAGACCCTGGCGCGGGCGATCTGGCCCCTGATCGCGCCCCATCCCGACATGGGGTTGGACCTGACGGTTCCCACTCTGGCCGCGGTCGTCGCCTGGGTGCCCCTCGCGGCCTTTGCCTACCTCCGCCTGACGCAGCGCGACCGCCTGAGTGGGGTGCTGGCAGCCATGGCGCTCGTTCCCTTCTACTGGTCGGTGCTGATGCTGGATGAGGTCACGTCGCCGCCGCGGTACCTTCTCGTCCTTGCCGTCGGCATAGTGGCGGCCCTCGCCACGGCCGTGGCCATCCGCCTCGGCGACGAGCGGCAGGGGATCGTTGCTCTGGTCGCCGGAAACCTGCTCGCCACTCTTCCGGTGTATCATGCCGCCATCTATGCCACCGCATACCCGGCGGTCCTGCTGTCGGTAGGCGGGCTGCTCTCGCCCGTCTCGGTAGTTGCCTCGATTGCGGCGTACGTGGCGATCTCTACCGTGCTGCTGCTGGGGCCTTTGTGGTTCCAGGCGGGGGCGGATCGTCTCTGGAGGCACGCGACGCCATCGTGATGCTGTGGAAGGGTCGCGGCATGCCGTGGGGGCATGCCGGGACCCATGGCCATAAGGCCATCAGACGTCCAGGTCCCGCCGGAGGGCCTCGTACTCGTCGCGGGTGATCTCGCCGCGGGCATAGCGTCGCCGGACGATCTCGAGGGCAGTGTCGTCGGCGGCAGGCGCCGGCTCGACCGTCCGCTCGGGTGCCGTCCCGCCCAGGAGGCCGCTGCGACTCAGCGCCCACGCCGCCACTGCCGCCGCCGCGCCCACGAGCACGAGGAACATGAGCATGATGACGACGATGAGGATGATGCTTCCTGGCATGGTGGAGTGCTCACCTCCTCGAAGGCCCTGTGCGTTGACCGTGTCCCCCCGGGCCCCGCCACCCCGGGATCGCGTGGCGGACAGGTCGCCGCCGCGGCCACAACCATGGCACTTCTGGGGCGATGCCCCATCCCCCCGATCCCCTTCCCCGCCTCAATGGCAGGGAAGGGGGTGCCTTTTCCTATGGAGGGGGTGTGCGCGGG
>JAIMBM010000075.1 GCA_023511475.1 Anaerolineae bacterium | reverse complement strand
ACCGCGCGGGCTTGGCAGGCCCGGGGACGACAGGCGAACGACCCCCGCAAGTCATCGCGGCGAGGGCCAGCAGCGCGCAGGCGGTCGCGCCTCTCAAGGCTTCCATTGAAAAGAGTCCACGAGCACCGGCGGGCTGCCACCGATGGGGTCGACGACGCCGATCACGAAGGTATCGATGACGGCGCCGCCCTCGCCATCGCGGACAGCGGCTACGACGTGCACCTGGTGGAGCGCACCGAGATGCTGGGCGGCAACCTCCTCAATCTGAGCTACGTTGCCGAGGGCTACGATCCGCAGCGTCTGCTGCGCGACCTGGTCAACCGAGTCCGGGCCCATCGGCGGATCGCGGTCCACACTCGCACCGAGGTCGTCCGTCGCCTCGGAATACCACCGGCACGGGTGCGCGCGGTGCCGCTCGCCGCGGGGCCAGCCTTCCGGCCGGTGGAAGATGCGGGCACGATTGGGCAAGTGCGCAGCCGCTACGGCCTTCCGGAGCGGTACTTCCTGTACCTGGGCGGCTTTGACCAGCGAAAGAACCTGGACACGCTCTTTCGCGCTGTGGCAGAGGCCCGTCAGCGCGAGCCGGGCCTGCCACTGCTGGCCGTCGCCGGAGCCCTCCCCGCCAGGGACACGCCCCTCATGCCCGACCCGCGCCGCCTCGCGCGCGAGGCGGGGCTCGAAGGCGGTGTGAGCTTTTTGGGGCGCGTCGCCGAGGAGGACAAGCCGCCGCTCTACGCGGGTGCCGTGGCTTTTCTCTTCCCCTCGCGCTATGAAGGGTTTGGGCTGCCCGCGCTCGAAGCGCTCGCCTGCGGGGCGCCCGTGGTTTCGGCATGCGCCACATCCCTTCCTGAAGTGGTCGGCGAGGCGGGCCTGCTCGTGGGTCCCGACGATGTGCCCGGCTGGGCCGAGGCCATGGTGCAGCTCGCCCGGAGCGAGGAGCTGCGGACCAGGCTGCGAACGCTGGGCCCGGCCCAGGCGGAGCGCTTTTCCTGGGAGCGTACCGCCCGCGAGACGGCTATCGCCTATCGGATGGTGGCTCTGGGCTCTATCGAGCCAACTGAGTGAGCAGAGATGGCCCCTACCCCGGTCATGCGTCTCAAACGCCGCCTGAGGCGGCTGCGCCTGGAACGCTGGCAGCGCAACCTCTACACCATCGTCATGGCAGAGACGGTGGCGATCCTCGGCTTCAGCATCTCCAACCCGTTCATGCCCTTCTACATTCAGGAGTTGGGCGTGACGGGCCTCCACGAGGTGGCCTTCTGGGTAGGCCTGGTGAACTCGGGCGCACCCGTTGCCATGGCCCTCTCCTCGCCAATCTGGGGGATGCTGGCCGATCGTTACGGCCGAAAGCCGATGCTCGTGCGCGCCATGATGGGCGGCGCGGTGATCCTGGGGCTTCAGTCCCTGGTCAACAGCGTCCATCAGGCCGCAGCCCTGCGCATCTTCCAGGGCGCAGTGACGGGAACCGTCGCCGCCGCAACGACCCTGGTGGCGACCTCGGTGCCGCGCGAGCGCTGCGGCTTTGCCCTCGGCCTGCTGCAGACGGCGGTGTTCGCGGGCAGCTCCCTGGGCCCCTCCCTGGGAGGCATCATCGGTGGCACTTTCGGCTACCGGGCAGCCTTTGCCGCCTCGGGTTGCCTCCTCTTCGTGGCCGGTGTGCTCGTCATCCTCCTCGTCCACGAAGAGTTCACCCGCCGTCCCCGCGCGAAGCAGGATGGCAGCGCCTTCCTGACCACCATGCGCACCATCGGCCGGGACCGCGGCCTCCTCTCGATGCTGGCGTTGCTGATGATGAACCATCTCGCCGGCTCAGTGACCACACCAGTGCTGCCTCTCTACGTGCAGACCCTAGTATCCGATCCCAGGGCTGCGTCAACGGCGACGGGCTGGATTCTCGGGGCAGCGGCCGCAGCCAACGCTGCAGGAGCCGTGTGGATCGGGCGCTCGGCGGACCGACTGGGCAGACGGCAGGTGCTGATCGGCTGCCTCGCCATAGGGGCGCTGGTATGCTTGCCTCAGGCGCTGACTCGCCATCCCGCGCAGCTCCTCGCCCTCAGGGCCGTGCTGGGCTTTGCCATGGGCGCTGTGGCACCCCTGGCCAACGCCATCATCGCAGAGCACGCCCCCGAAGGCTACCAGGGGGGCATCTACGGCATCTCCACGAGCCTGAATGCCCTCGGCGGCGCGCTTGGCCCGATGCTGGGCACCCTGGTCGTGACGGGATGGAGCATCGGGGGCGTGTTCCCCGTGACCGGCTCGCTGCTGGGGACCGCGGCCGCCTTTGTGGTGGCGATGACGGGGGCGCCCCGGAGAGTCCCCGTCGGGGCGGCGAGGCGCCGGGCGGAGCCGCCCGCAGGCAAAGGGACGTGAGGCAGCAGGCGGCGCAGCCTTCATAACCGGTGGCGATCGAGCTCCTGGAGGAAAACCAATGGAAGCGGGTCTCATCGTGGCGCTCTTTGCAGGCGGGGTGGCCGCAGGGATCGTGGCGGCGCTCCTCGGCGTCGGCGGTGGCATACTGATGGTGCCCCTGATGACGCTCGTGTTTGGGGTTCCGATTCACAGTGCCCTGGGGGCCAGCCTGGTTGCGGCGGTCGCGACCTCTGACGCGGCCGCCCTCTGGCCGGGAAAGCGGCGCCTGATGGACGTCGGACTGGCCTGGAAGCTGGCGCTGGCCACGACCTTTGGCGCCACCATCGGTGCCACGGTGGCCCTGGCCTCCAGACCAGAGGTGCTGCAACTGCTCTTCGCGCTCGTGCTCCTCTATGCGGCCTACCAGCTCATCGCCCCTCGACGTGGCACCGAAGTGGCCCGCGACGTTGAGTGGGCCTCGATCGGCCGCATACGCAAGGTCGCGATGTGGCTCATCGGCCTCTTCGCCGGCGCAAGCTCCGGCCTGCTGGGCATCGGGGGCGGGATCGTTATCGTCCCGGCCCTGTACCTGGTGCTGCACAGGCCGTTCAAGACGGCGACCGCCACAAGCAACCTGCTCGTAGGCATCACGGCCATGACCGGAGCCTTCGCCTACTGGTGGAGCGGTGCCCTCCTCCCCGGGCCAACCCTGTCCATCACCGCCGGTGCCTTTGTCGGGGCCCTCATCGGCTCGATCCTGGACCGGCGCATCTCAAGCGCGGTCCTGCGCTGGGGGATGGCCGGCCTCCTGGTATACTCGGCGATCCAGATGGGGTCCGGGCTGGTGCGGCAGTGGCTGGGAGGCTGACCGATGGCTGAGCAATGGCTCATTCTCGCCGTGATTGCAACGCCGCTCCTCGTACTCGCGCGCGACGCCTGCAACCGCCGACATCGTCGCAAAGACGTGCTCCTCGCGTTAGGCGTGCTGTTAGCCATCCTCGTCAATGCGATCGTGGTGCTGCGATTCGGCCGGTGAGGCCGCGAAGGGCGGGCACCCGACGCCCCGCCGCGTTGGGGTGGCACGCCCTTTGCTGAGGAAGGAGAAGGGCCTCTCGAGCCCCCGGGCGCTCCCGGCCCGGCCATCGCTCCCACTCTCCCACTCCCTCGGGTGTGAGCCGGGCCCATGCCGCCCGCGACAACCTGGCGTTGCGGCGGACTCCTCGCCCGACGCCGCGAGAGGGGAGAGATGGAGAGCATCGTGTTCCACACCCCCCGCCGCATTGACCCCGCCGACGTGCAGGTTCCGCCGGGCTACCGGATCGAGGCGGTCGCCGCCGGCCTCGCCTATCCGACCAACGTCGCCTTTGACAGCATGGGCGGCGTGTACGTCGCCGAGGCCGGATACAGCTATGGCGGCACGGTCACCGACGGGCGTATCCTGCGCGTCGAGCCCGACGGCACCTGTGTCCAGGTCGTCGGAGGGCTGCGCGGACCGGTCGGGGGCATCGCTTACTATCGGGACGGCACCCACGACGGCTTTTTCATCACAGAAGGCGGATACCCCCCGCGGGTCTCCTACGCCGGGCTGGATGGATCCTACAGGCCCATCCTGGAGGGACTGTACGGACCCGGCGATCACTTCCTGGGCATGCCGGTCGTTGCCCCCGACGGATGGCTCTACTTTGGCCAGGGGACCTATACGAACGCCGGCATCGTTGGCCCCGACAACTATGGCTACGGCTGGCTCGCGCTCCAGCCCATGGCTTGCGACGTCCCCGGCTACGACGTCACCCTGACCGGGCAGAACTACAGCTACCTCAATCCCTTGTCCATCGATGGCAAGCGGAGGGCCCGCACGGGGGCCTTCAGCCCCGTCGGCCAGACGACACAGCGAGGCCAGCGAATCCGGGGACGGGTACCATGCACCGGCGCGATCATGCGCTGCCGCCTCGATGGCAGTGGGCTCGAGGTCGTGGCCTGGGGCCTCCGGAACCCGCATGCCCTGCTCTTCGTCCCCGACGGGCGCCTCTACTGTATCGACCGCGGCTATGAGGACCGTGGCGTCCGCCCGGTGGGGAATGCGCCCGAGCCCCTCTACGAGATCCGTCAGGGCGCCTGGTACGGCTGGCCAGACTATGCCGCCGGCGAGCCGGTGTGGAACCCCCGCTATCGCCCGGAGCACGGGGCGCCCGCCGAGCCGCTGCTTCAGGATATGCCCGCGCCCCAAAAGCCGGTCTTCACCTTCGCCCCGCGCACGGCACCCTCCGGGTTTGACCTCTCGCGGGATGGCTTTGGCTACGCCAATCACCTCTTCATCGCCGAGTTCGGCGCTGGCGCTCCCATCGCAGCCACGGAGCCCTACCGGGCGGGGCACTGCGTCGTGCGCCTCGACCTGCAGACGCGCACCATCGAGACCTTTGCCGCGAACCGACACCCCGGCCCGGCCTCCGCCCATGGTGGCGGCGGGCTGGAGCGACCCGTGGAGGCGCGCTTCAACCCGGCCGGCGAAGCACTGTACGTGGTGGACCTGGGCCTCATCTACCAGCGCGATGGCATCGGTATGCGGCCGTACGGCCGCACCGGGGTGCTCTGGCGGATCACGAGAGGCTAGGAGGAGAGTATGAGCCTGGCACCTGCAGCCGTCACGGTCGCGACTCTGAGTGTGGACATCCCCTCCCTGCAGGATCAGCTGAACGAACTCGCCGAGCTGGCGCAGATCGCCGCCGACACCTACGCCTCCCGCGCCGGCAGCCTGCCCGAGCCCTGGATGACCGCCAGGGCGGAGGAGTTTCAAGCCGGGGCCCTGCGGGCCCGCGACGCCGCCGTGGAGCTGATGCACATGGTCGGGGGAAGACCTTCGGGGCAGGCACGAGGGCTGGCGACGGCCTTCGCCCGCGCCAGGGCCAGCGCGGAGGCAAACCGGGATGACCGCCTCACCCGCCTTCAGAGCCTTCAGGATATGCTCATCGCCGCCTTTCTCACCGCTGCCGGGTGGGCCATGGTGCAGTCGATGGCCTACGGCATTGGCGATCCGCGCCTGATCGAGGTAGCGGAGCGCCAGGTGGCGGAGACGAGCCTGCCCTACCAGTGGCTGCTCGCGGCCACAACGCAGTACAGCTCCTGGGCCATCCTGCAACCGCAAGCGCCAGGGTAAGGGCGGAGCGGCCGGCGGCGCGTCAGGCCAGGAGGCGCAGGCTTAGCTCGTGGACGGCCCCCATATGCCGCCGGAGGTCCTCGCTGAGGCGAGCAGGGTCGCCCTGATATCCGAGGCGGCGGGCGAGGAAGGCGAACTCTTCGCTCCCGGCCGGAGGCACCGTCAGATCCCTGGCATTGCCGCGAACCATCCGCAGGGCATCGATGAGTTGGCGGAGGAAGGCGTAGGCATCGCGCAGGCGGTGACGGTCCTCAGGGCCGAGCGCGCCGACCTCGGCGAGCGCCTCGATGGCCAGCCGGGTGTTGGTCAGGCGCACCCGCGGGTCCCGGCTGCCGTAGCGTATCTGGAGGGCCTGCACCAGGTACTCGGCATCGACGAGGCCTCCGCGGCTGTACTTGGCGTTGATAGTGCCGCCGGCGACATGGTGCCGGAGCTGCCGCTCGCGCATGGCCCTCATGGCGGCGACGTTGAACGGCTCTCCACTGTAGATGAAGAGATCGCGCAACGCGGCAACCTCGCCCCCCAACTCCGGATCGCCGGCGATGGGGCGTAGCTTGACAAGGGCCTGTCGCTCATAGTCCCAGGCCGGCCCGCCGGGGGCAAAGTAGCGGCGGAAGGAGTCGAGCGACACAGCCATGCTCCCGGCCTTTCCATAGGGCCGCAGCTGCAGGTCGATCTCAAAGATGCCCTCGCGCCTCGCCCGGATGGTGCCCACGAACTCACGCACAAGTGCCTCATAGTACTCCGCGGTAGCAACGACCTGAGGCCCAGTGGTCCTGCCCCCTCCCTCGTAGATGAACATCAGCTCGATGTCGGACGCAAAGCCCAGCTCCCGCCCCCCGCACTTGCCCAGCGCGCAGACGCTCAGGCGACTCGGCCGCCCATCCTCACGGCAGGGCACGCCGTACTGGGCCCGCAGCTCCTTGTCGCAGAGCTGGCAGGCCGCCTCGACGACCACCTCTGCCACGTCGGTCAGCTCCCCCGAAAACTGGCTCAGGTCGAGGCTGTGAGCGAGGATGTGCCGCATATCAGCCCGGAACATCTCCCGGTCCTTGAAATCGTTGAGGGCGTCGCGGCGCGCGTGGCCGTCGGGCGCAGCACGCAGCGCCTCAGCCAGCTCGGCGCGGAGCACCTCTCTGCTCTTGGCGATGGCCAGGGCATCCACATCGCGGACCACAGGGAAGAGGTTGGCGTGCTGCATGCGGAGAAAGTCGTCCCACAAGAAATCGCTGACCCCCAGAAGCCGGGCGAGGGCGCTGAGCACCTCCGGGCGGTGCAGGGAGGCGAGCTCGGCCGGCCAGTCGGGCTGGCCGAAGAGCTGCCCGAGCAGCTCGTGGAAGTGCAGCAGGGCCGACTCCGGGTTCGGAGAATGGGGAAGGAGCCGGGTAAAGTGCTTGACCAGCACCGTGGCCGCGCGCAGCTCCCGCTGCTTCTCCGGCGAGGTGATCTTGCGCCCTCGTGTGTCGGTGAGATAGACCGTATCGCGAGCCCGGCTGCCAACCGAGTCGATGACCACGCGGGCGATGTGCATACCGTTGAGGGCGAGGGCGGTCGTGAACTCGTAGAGAAAGCCGGGCGTGTCCGGCGCATCGATTCGCAGGACGGTGTACCCTATCGAGGCCTCGTTGTCGATCTCGATGTCGACGGGGTAGAGGAGGGTGCTCGGGCCAGCCTGCTGACGCAGCGTTGCCGCAGCGCGCTTGGCCAGCTCCCCCTGGGCCTCGCGCTGCCTTCCGGCCTCGAGGCGGCGCAGCAGGTCCGACAGATCGGCCGCATACCGCACCCACAGGTCCTCGGTAGCCTCGCCAAAGACCCGGCGCACCTCAAACACGTCCACAATCTTGCGTCGCGCTCTCTGGTGGGCGGCGCGCGCCGCGGGTCCCCTCCCGGCTGCATCTGACAACACGGTCGGAGCGGCTGGCTCGTACGTGAAGGCCTGCCCGCGATGGATGCTGAACCCATAGACGAAGAGCAGGCCACAGATGGCCGAAAGCTCCCCCGGGTAGTCGTACGCCACCACGGTCACGCGCCAGGCGCCCTCATCAAGGGGCTCGGCCTCGACCTCGACCAGATTGCCATCCCCAAGCCGGTCCGCGAGCGCTGCGTGGCGCGCAATTTCGGCCGCCTCAAAGGCCTCAGCATACGCCGGGTCCATCCGCGCCAGGTGGCGCTGGACCTCGGGGTCCGGCGACGTCGCCTGCGGGTCAGCGGGCATCTCTGCCTCCTCTCTCTCCAGATAGCTCTGGTAGACGGCGCGGACGGCCGCTGCATGCTCCGAGTAGCGGGCAAGGAGCCGGCTCCCTGCATCTGGCCCCTGAAAGCCGAGCCGGCGTGCCAGGTAGGCCAGCTCCCGGGCGTCGGGCGGCAACGAGTGGGTCTGCCGGTGATGCATGAGCTGGAGGTAGTGCTCGAGAGCGCGCAGGAAGACGAGTCCGTCGGCAAGCGCCCGATAGTCATCGGCAGGCAGGAGCCCCAATCGGCTGAGGCGGACGAGCGCCTCGAGGGTGTTGCCTGTGCACACGGATGGGTGCCGCGCCCCGTGAGCAAGCTGGAGGTACTGCACCACGAACTCGATGTCGCGGATCGAGCCTGAGCCGAGCTTGACCTCGCCCCACTCCCGCCCTCGACGCCGCAGCTCGGCCTCGATGCGCAGCTTCATCTCGTGCACGTCCCGGCGGATCGCCTCTGGAGTCGCGGCGAAGAGGAGCGGCGTTGCCTCCTGAAGGAAAGCGGCAGCGGCGCTCCGGTCTCCGGCGACGGGGCGGGCTTTGAGCAACGCCTGCCTCTCCCACAGCCGGGCGTGCTGGCGCAGGTACCTGAGATAGCCCGCTGCCGAGCAGACCAGCGGTCCAACCTGGCCCCATGGCCGCAGGCGCAGGTCGACGCGATAGAGGAAGCCCTCGCCGGTGACCCGGGCCAGCGCCTCGACAAGTAGCTCGGCAAGGCGCTCGTGGCCGAGGCCGTCGGCGGCGGAGATGAAGAGCAGGTCAATGTCCGAGCTATAGTTCAGCTCCTGCCCGCCCAGCTTGCCCAGCGCGATGACGCTCAGGCCCTCGGCCGAGGCGCCAACCTCAGCCTGGACCACCTCGAGCGAGACCTGAACCAGGCAGTCGGCGAGGCGAGAAAGCTCTGCAGTGACGACCGAGAGATCCCACAGCCCGAGGAGGTCGCACGCGCCGATTCGCAAGAGCTCCCGCCGCTGGAAGCGGCGCAGGGCGTCCAGCCGGTCGGCGTGGGTAGGGCAGGCGCCAACCTCGGCACGGGCCTCAGCCAGAAGGGCGTCGGGGGCCTTCTCACGGGCCAGGCGCCGCGGCCGGACGAGCCAGCGCACGTACTCGGGATGGCGGAGCAGCACCTCGCCCAGGAACTGGCTGCTCGCGAAGAGGGTTGCCAGCGCGTCGGCGCTGCGGGGGTCCTCGAGAACCGAGCGCAGCTCCCGCGGCTCGGGCATCACCGCCGCCAGCCGGTCGAGGTAGAGGAGGGCGCGGTCCGGATTGGCGGTCCCGGGGAGTGCCCTGAGCAGGGCGGACAGGGCCTGGCTATCGGAAGAGACGCCAAGGAGGCGCTCCAGCCGTTTCCAGGCGCGAGCACCCGCCGATGGGTCTGCAAGCTCGACTTGGGCAAGCAACCCGTGCATTTACTATCGCTCCAGCGGTGCCGCCGCTGCCCGAGGCTCTTGCCTCGGGCTGAGAAAAGCAAGGCCCCCTGCGGGGGCTGGGCTCGAGTGCTCCGCAGGCCGCTTGGCCCTACGACACGCAAGTAGGGGACGCGCCTGTCCCCCCTCAAGACCTTGCCCCAGGGGTGCCCCATCCCCCGACCCTCGCTTCCTGCGCCGCCTCGGCGGCGCAGGAAGCGAGGGCGTTCTTTCCTAAGGAGGGGCTGGAGTTTGGCCTTTTCAGGTCTTCATCCGTCACCACCGGCTCTGACGCTCCTGAGCCGCCGTGGGCGCCCCTC
>JAIMBM010000747.1 GCA_023511475.1 Anaerolineae bacterium | reverse complement strand
GCCGGGGAGGCACCCGGCGCGCCTGAGGAGGCGCCCGAGGCGGAGGAAGAGATGCCGCGGCCATCGCGGCGTCGCCGCCCCGGCCCACCGGAGCGGCCGCCGGAACCGCCCGCTCCGTCGGCTCCCGCTCTGCCCTATGACGAGGCCTTTGGCATCCCTCGGGACGAGAGCCGCTACCTGCAGTACCTGCCGCCCATCTATCACCATGACCCGTTCCTCGGGCGCTTCCTGCTGGCCTTCGAGGGCATCCTTGCCCCCATCGAGCAGACGGTGGACAACTTTGATCTCTACCTTGACCCACGGACCGCCCCGCCCGACTTCCTGGACCAGCTGGCCGCCTGGCTGGGGCTGACCCTGGATGAGAAGTGGCCGCTCGAGAAGCGCCGCGCCGTCCTCGTTGAGGCAGCCGAGTTGTACCGGCGCCGGGGAACCCCACGCGGCCTCGCACGTCACCTGCAGATATACACCGGCGTCGAGCCGGAGATCATCGAGCCTGAGGATCGACCCTACCACTTTGTGGTGCGCCTGCGCCTCAGCCCGGGCCAGGAGGTCGACCGCGCCACCGTCGAGCGCATCATCGATGCCAACAAGCCGGCGCACACCACCTACAGCCTGGAGATTGTGGGCGGCTAGACTCGCTCCAGGCCCCCTCTGCGGGCGGGAGCAACACAGCCGAGATCATGGAGGACACATGCTCGAGCAACTTGTTGGGCAATGGCTGGATCGCTACCAGATCGTCGAGCTCCTCGGCGAAGGGGGCATGGGAGGCGTCTTTCGTGCTCGCGACGCCACGCTCCAGCGCGACGTCGCCATCAAGGTCATGCATGCCCACTTTGCCAGGCAGCCGAACTTTCAGGAGCGCTTCCTTCAGGAGGCTCGCACGGCTGCCCGCCTCGATCACCCCGGCATCGTCAAGGTGTACGACTTTGGCCAGTCCGAGTCGCTCCTCTACATCGTGATGGAGCTCATCCGCGGGCAGAACCTGCGCGACTTTGTGGCCGAGCTGCAAAGCGCCGGCAGGCAGCTACCTCTGACCGAGGCCATCCAGATCGTCCGTCAGGTCTGCCTCGCCATCGACTATGCGCACCGCCAGGGTATTCTCCATCGGGACATCAAGCCCGATAACATCATGCTCAAATCCGAGCCCTCCGAGGGGCTACCCTTCCGCCCGGTGCTCACCGACCTCGGCCTCGCCAAGCTGGCCGAAGGTGGCCTCGTTACGCTCGAGGGCACGTCGATGGGCACACCTGCCTACATGTCGCCCGAGCAGGCTATCGGCGAAAAGACCGATGCACGCAGCGATGTCTACTCCCTCGGCGTCCTCCTCTACGAGCTCACCGTCGGTCGCCTGCCCTTCCCCGCGCGCACCCTTACCGAGGCAATCCGGTACCACACCAAGGAGCCCCCGCCGCCTCCCAGATCGCTCCGTCCTGACCTGCCGGAGGCGCTCGAGCAGCTCATCCTCAAGGCCCTGGACAAGGACCCGGCCCGGCGCTTCCCGGATGCCGCCGGTATGGCCGAGGCGCTCGGGCGCGTCCTGACCACCCTCCTGAGCACCCCCACAGTGACGCCGGCCGAGGGCGTCGCAACCGTGATGGAGACCGCGCCCTCCCGCGGGCCCTCGGTCCTCGCCCAGTTCCCGCAGGCCAGCGCCCCGCCGACCGAGGACCGGCTCTCCGTCCTCCTCCCCGATGGCACCCTGCGCACGGTGCCTCTCAAGGCGGAGCTGACCATCGGGCGGGCACCGCAGAACGACCTGGCGCTGGACTATGGCAACATCTCGCGCCAGCATGCTCGCATCCAGTACGACGGCAAGGACTACAAAGTCACCGACCTGAACAGCACCAACGGGACGTTCCTGGGCAACGTCAAGCTGCTGCCTGGCGTGCCCGAGGTCTGGACGTCCGACAAGGCCCTGCGCATCGGCGACGTGTGGCTGCGCCTCGAGCGCGCGGCACAGCCCGAAGGGGCCACGGTCGGTACGGCGGGTACGATTGCCACCCCGCGTGCACCCGAGGGGCCGAAGGGAGC
>JAIMBM010000746.1 GCA_023511475.1 Anaerolineae bacterium | reverse complement strand
CTACACCCCTGTCCGTTCAGCCGCTTTCCAGACCATGGCACTCGCACTATAATGAAAAAGCCGGGATCGCCAAGTTGCGCAGGGTCGCTCTGTGTGCCATGCGGCGCTCGACTCCCGGGCTCTGAGGAGCGCGGGCTACCGCCCGTGGAAGGCGTCTGCTCCATGTTGACCCACTACCTCTATTTTCTGCTCCACAACCTCCGCTGCCGTCTGCGCGGTGAGCGGCGGCCGCTGCTTGCCGGCGTCAAGCTCACGCACCGGTGCAACCTCCGCTGCCCGGCCTGCCCCTTCTGGCGCCGGCCGGGGGGCGACCTCCCATACGAGCGGGTGCTCGCGGCCCTCGATGCCCTGTACCGCGCCGGCGTCCGCCTGGTCATCTTTGAAGGCGGCGAGCCCTTCCTCTGGCGGGACAGCAGCCGCACGCTCGAGGACGTCGTCCGCGAGGCGAGACGCCGCTTCTTTGCCGTCGGCGTGACGACCAACGGCACGCTTCCCCTCCGCACCTCGGCGGATATCCTCTGGGTCAGCCTCGACGGTCCGCGGGAGGTGCACGACGCGTACCGGGGCCGCAGCTATGATCGCATCATGGAGAACATTGTCGCTGCCCGGCACCCGCGGGTGCTGGTGAACGTGACCATCAACCGGCTGAACTGGGCGCGCATCGGGGAGCTGGTGCACGATCTCAGGGGGCGGGTGCGAGGGATCACGATCCAGTTCGCCTATCCCTATGCGGATAGCGAGGACCTGACCGTCACGCCCGAAGCGCGGCGGCAGGTGTTGGACGAGCTGATCGCCCTCAAGCGAGCGGGCCATCCTATCCTGGACTCATATGGGGTGCTGGAACGCCTGAAGGACAACTCCTGGCGGTGCCACGACTGGCTGATCGCCAACGTCGAGCCCGACGGTCGCATCAACTATGGCTGCTACCTGAAGGGCCGCGGCGCCATCGACTGCCGGGCCTGCGGCTTTGCCGCACACGCGGAGCTGTCGCGCGCCTACGACTGGGACCCGGCCGCCATCCTCTGTGGACGGCAGGTGTTTGGGTTCTAGCGGGCGAAGGGAGCATCTCACATGGTAGCGCAGCACGAAGTGAACAAGTGGGAGGAGCTGACGCCCTCCGAGTTCGTGGCTGCTGTACGGGAGCGGCCGGTGGCCTTTGTGCCGCTGGGGCTCCTGGAGTGGCACGGCGAGCACCTGCCTCTGGGAACGGACATGCTCAAGATATATTATCCGCATCTGGTTCACATGGAGAGGCTCAGCCCGGGCGTGTGCCTCATCCAACGGTACGGCGATGAGTGGGTGTCGTACCCGCGGGATGAGCAGCCCGACTGGGTGTGGCGAGAGGACGTGAGGGAGACGAGCCCCGCGGCGAGGGGGGTGGAGATGATCCAGCGGATTGCCGACCGCGTGGCCGGCCTGGTGACCGCCGCCCTGGCGGAGGTCGAGGCCGGGGCGCGGGGAGGGGCAGCATAACTGGCGCTTGCTGTGGTTGCTGCGAGGCGCAGCTCTTGTGGCAGGGTCGGGTTTGGCTCTGAAGGCGCGGGCAGAGCGGGTGCTGCTGACGAGCATGAGAAGAGGCCGCACATGTCCACGATCAGCCAGGATCAGCGTGGACCTCGTGGCCCACAACTCGACCCGCAGCACCGTCTCTTGCCTGATCTGTGGCGAGGCGGCCGGGACGGCGGCAGCGATGGCGGCGGCCGCAGGACGGGAGCCGCGGGAGCTGGACCCCCAGGCGGTGCGCGAGGCGCTTCGACAGGGTGGCGCGCTCCTCGAGCCGACCTCCAAGGTCTGATGCGGACGGTCGACGTCTTGGGTGCAGGGCGCTGGACCTCGCGGCCCTGGGCCATCGAGCTCTCGGCCGGCGGGGCGCGCTTCGGCTCAGTTCGCGCCCAGCCACGCAAGTCGGTCCGCGGGCCGACTTGGGCACAGATGAGCCTGCCCTGCGCGTCAACTGCAGCTCACGCGGAGGGCGTAGTTCAGTTCTGGGGCATTTCGCACTCTGCCAGCCGTCATCGACCCCTCCCCCGTCCCC
>JAIMBM010000745.1 GCA_023511475.1 Anaerolineae bacterium | reverse complement strand
GCGGCCGGCTGCGCGGCATCGCTGGCGGACTCTGAGGCCTGCCCTCCTTGGACCATTGTCTTTCCCTTCCGCTAGCAGGCGTCTCTCTGCCCAATGGCGAGACTTTACCACGCGGAGCGAGGGGTGTCAACCCGAAGAATGGGCGCAGCAGGTGTTGACGCGGTTACGGCGCCATTGTAGAATGGCCGCAGCGTCACGTGACCGTGAGATAGGGGAGTGGCTCCAATGGCTTTCGAGCCCTCGTACTTGAGATTGCTCCGCAGCGGCGAGCTGAGCCGTCGGGTTCGGGCAGCGTACGAGCGCCTTGCCGCCTGCGACCTGTGCCCGCGAGCCTGTGGGGTGAACCGGCGCGAAGGCGCCGGCGGAACCTGCCGGACGGGCGAGCGTGCCCGTGTGGCCAGCTATCACCCCCACTTTGGCGAGGAGGCGCCGCTGGTTGGCTCCTCCGGCTCGGGCACCATCTTCTTCTCCTGGTGCAACCTCAAGTGCGTCTACTGCCAGAACTATGAGATCAGCCAGCTTGGCGAGGGCGAAGACGTCGAGCCGGAGGAGCTGGCGGCGATGATGCTGCACCTTCAGGCGCTCGGATGCCACAATATCAACCTGGTCTCACCCACCCACGTGGTCCCCCAGATACTTGCCGGCCTCCTGATTGCCGCGCAGGCGGGCCTACATCTGCCACTCGTCTACAATACCGGGGGATATGACGCTCTGCCCACGCTTGCCCTGCTCGACGGCGTGGTGGACATCTACATGCCCGACGTCAAGTATGCCGACGAGGAGACCGCCCGGCGCCTGTCTCATGCCCCTGACTATCCGAGAGTGAACAGGACCGCGGTCGCCGAGATGCACCGACAGGTCGGCGACCTGCAGCTGGACGAGCGGGGCACTGCCGTGCGTGGACTCCTCGTGCGACACCTCGTCCTGCCGCATGCCCTCGCCGGGACGAAGGACACCCTGCGCTGGCTGGCGCAGGAGGTCTCCCCAAACACCTACCTCAACATCATGGATCAGTATCGGCCCTGCTACCGGGCGCGCGAGTACCCCGAGCTTGCTCGCCCCGTCACGCGGAGCGAGTACCTCGAGGCGCTGAACGTGGCGCGCGAGCTCGGCCTGCGGCGGCTCGACCGATAGTCCGTTCCGCCCCGTGCCGTTCAGGCGGCAACCGGTGACCCGCGGCCGCGCCTACGGGCGCGGCCTCTCGCAGACCTGAAGCGGTCGCGGCACTCTGCGCATACTCCTACTGGCATATCTCGTGCTGTATGCAGATAGTGTGGCGTGCCCGCGTGGGATGGCGGGCCATCTCCCTGCAGGCCGGGGAGCCGTTTCCGCAGTCTGCAGTCCCCGCAGCAATGGAGACAGGGAGGGTGCTGAGACGGCCGTGACCTCGCGATGGGTGAGAGCCGGAGCTATGTTCGGCATGCTGGTCCTGGGCGCTGCCCTTGCGGGCTGTTGCTGCTGCTCCTGGCTGCCGCCGCGCTCGGTCGGTGAGGCGCTCGCGCGCACGGCGGTCGCGGCGGGCCCCTGCAGGCCGGGCGAGCGGTGCGAGGCCGGGGGCATAGCGCTCACCGTGCACGGCGTGACCCGCGCGCCGGAGATCCTAGGCGCCCTCCCGGCGCCGGGCAAGGTCTTTCTCCTCGTGAACGTCACGCTCCAGAACTCGAGCCGCAGCCGGGCTTCGTACAGCCCTGCCTTCTTTCGCATGACGGATTCGTCCGGCGGGGTTTCGACGAGCGTTGCAGCCGCCCCTCCTGCGGAGCTCGGTTCGGGCGAGCTGCGGCCGGGGGAGCACGTAACCGGCAACCTCGCCTTCGAGGTCGAGGCTCGCGCCGAGGGCCTGCTCCTATGGTACGAGCCGCCGGAGCTGGTCGGCTGCGAGCCGCTGCGCGTCACTATCGTACCCTGAGCCCGCATTTGCCGGATTCTGCGTCCTGCCTTATAGTCACCGGCGGCGGCCGCACAAGCCGGCAATCGGGCCGGCTGAGGCCTGTCTGAGGAGCCTCGTTCGCATGGGACAATCCGTTACATCACTGCCTGAC
>JAIMBM010000744.1 GCA_023511475.1 Anaerolineae bacterium | reverse complement strand
CGGCGAAGCCGCCCGCGGACACCCCCCTTTATTTGGATTCCCCTTCCCCGCCGCGGCGGGGGCGGGGTTAGGGGTGGGGCGGCTCAACTGGCGATGCTCCCGGGGTCATCGGGCGGATGGGACTGTCCGCCCCTGAGCCGCCTGGGGGAGGGGGTTCCCCGACGAGCCGGTGCAATGCCGATCCCGATGAGCGGAGCCCCCAATGGCCTGGCTCCGTGCCAGGCACCGAACCCGTTTCTGAACACGCACCGATTAGCACAGAATTGACATCTGTGGTAATCTAGCAGCCGGCATGGGTATTCCGGAGCGCTTTCTGACACAGATTCGTCGCGGGTAGAGGGAGCCGTTCGGGACCAACCACAGAGAATCCGCCGGCAGGTGAACCATGAACTCCAGAACCCCGGTAGAGTCCACCAGTAACGGCCTCACGCGCAGCATGCGCACGCCCGGCCATCGCACGCGCATCCTGGTCGTCGATCGCGACCCCAGCGCCCTCGCAGTAGTCCGCAGCATCCTGCGCTCTCAGAACTGGGAGGTCATCCCCGCCAAGACGGCCGCCGAGGCCCTCAACAAGGCGCGCCTGGAGGGTCCAGACGCCGTCATCAGCGAGTACACACTCCCCGATATGAGCGGGGTTGACCTGTGCCAGGCGCTGCGCCAGCGCGTCGAGACAGCCGCCGTGCCGATCCTCATCCTCAGCGCTTCGGCCGGTGTCACGGAGCGCGTCGCGAGCCTGCGGGCCGGAGCTTCCGACTACCTGGTCAAGCCACCCGAGGCCCAGGAGCTGATTG
Organism: Anaerolineae bacterium; assembly: GCA_023511475.1. Taxonomy (GTDB): domain Bacteria; phylum Chloroflexota; class Anaerolineae; order SpSt-313; family SpSt-313; genus SpSt-313. The sequence goes on along the minus strand of JAIMBM010000744.1, from coordinate 1,250 downwards.
CGCGCCTGCGCGCCGCGCTCGATCTGCGCCAGGAGAGGGTGGCCTTTGTGATCGTCGTCCTTGGCAGCAAGGGGGGCGTCGGGGCCAGCTCCCTGTCTGTTAACGTCGCGCTCGCCCTTCGCCAGGAGACGCGGCGCGGCGTGGTGCTCGTTGACGCCAGCCAGTCTATCAGCGCTGCAGACATCATGCTGAACCTGCAGTCCACCTCCAGCATTGCGCACCTCCTGTCGAGGATCGACGAGCTGGAGCCGGGCGACTTTGAGGCCATCCTCACGCCCCACTCGACGGGGCTGCAGGTGCTCGTGCAGGAGCAGGGAATCGAGGGAATCCGCCCGGACCAGCTGCGCAAGGTTGTGCTCGCCCTGCGGCGCCTTCGCGAGTTCGTGGTCGTCGATGCGGGCCTCGCGCTCGATCGCGCCACCGAGCTGCTCCTGGACCTGGCCGACCGCGTGCTGCTGGTGCTTACTCCAGAGATCACATCCCTGCGAGGTGCCCGCTACTTCCTGGAGCGGGCCCGGCAGCTCGGGCTGTCGCGGGAGCGGATCGTGCTCATCCTCAACCGGTATCCGCAGCGCGGCGGTCTCCAGAGGCGCGACATAGAAGCCGCTCTCGGCCTGGCGATGCAGGCGACGATCCCCGACGATGGCAAGCTGGTCACCTACACCATCAACCGTGGCATCCCCGCGCTGATCGGCCATCGACGCAGCGACGTGTCCCGCCAGGTGTCCGGCATCGCCAGGAGGCTGATCGAGGCGGCGCAGGAGCAGTAGCCCGTGCCCGGCTTTTGTCTGCGACCAGTTGCAGGCGAGAGCCCGCCCCGCGCTCCCCTCCGGGAGAAACCAATAGGCTCCGATTGCTGCTCATTCACCACGCAGCTCGTTGCGGAACTGCGTACCCGCCGAACTCCCTGTCTGCCCTGCGAGCCTGCGCGGAGGCCCGTGCCCGAATCGTCGAGGTCGACGTCCAGCCCCTCGCCGATCGCGATTTCGCGCTCCTGCACGACGCCCTCCTCGAGGAAGGGACGACAGGCCACGGGCCCGTCGGCCTGCAGAGCGCTGGGGCTCTCGAAGGCGTGTATCTGGTGTAGAGGGGCCAGCCAACCGGCGAGCCGGTCGCGCTGCCGAGCCAGGTAGCAGGCCTGCGAGCAAAGCGGGGAATGCCCCCGTGCCCCGGGCGGGCCCCCCCGCGGGCCCCCGGCGCGGGGGGGGGGGTGGTGTTGGGGCCACATTTGCCCTTTAGGGGCGCCCCCC
>JAIMBM010000743.1 GCA_023511475.1 Anaerolineae bacterium | reverse complement strand
TAGGTCCGCCTGGAGGAAGGGTTTGGGGTTAGGGCAACACCGCAGTGGCACCTGGATCTGCTAGCATGCGATTCTGAACAGTCGCCCCCGCAAAGAGAAACGATAACCCCGTGATCTGCTGCCGGTACTCACCCAGCCCCGCTTGCACCACCTCCCGCCGCCCCGCCGGCGACGGCACCTCCGGTGGCGGAAGAGGCCGACGCGGCAGCGATGAGGGCGACAAAGGCGCCCGTCTCGCGCCCGGCCTCGGCCTGCTCACCGAGGGTGCGGAACCAGGCCGGCACGCTGACCCCCGCTGCCTGCCATTGCCTGGCCCAGCGAGGGCCGAGACCAAAGGCGAGGGCGTAGGGAAGGTAGGCCTCCAGCAGTCCAGCCTCCTCAGGCCGCGGCCGGCCTCGGGCCATCCCCCTCAGGTGCCGACGGAAGGCCTCCCAGCTCCGCGCCGCCTGCTCGCCGACCTCCGTCCGGCGGGAGGCCGCCGACCCGAGTAGCACCAGGCCGAGCCCGGTAAGGATAAGCGCACCGGCCACCAGGAGCGGCCAGGGGCCGAAAAGCTCACCCCAGAGCACGGGCACCGCAATCGAGCCAACCCCGAGCCCAAAGAGCACGAGCCCCACAGCCATCCAGGTGCCCCGGATTCGGTCGCGCCCGCGGTCAAAGAGGCCCCGCCCGTACAGCTCGGCGTCGTAGGCGCGCTCGAGGAGGCTGTGTTTCGCCCTGAGGCTCTCGCCGAGGCGCTCCATCGGTACGGCCCCGCTACCTGCGGCCACGCGCTCCAGAGCCGCCCGATCCGGTTGCGCCAGAGCCGCCCGCTGAGCACGGCTCAGCCTGCCCTCCGGCCGAGGGGCAAAGGCCACCCACAGGGTCAGCTCCTCGAAGGGCGGCAGGGCCTCCGGCAGGGTCCGGAGGCGAAAGGCGAAAGAGGGCCGGCGCCGCAAGAGCCCCGCGGGCTCCCCGGCCTCGACCGCGAGCACCCCCCGGCGGCTGAGGTCAAAGAGGGTTGCGACGATGTCAGCAGGCCGGGCACCGGCGTGCACCAGCGCGCTGGCCAGCCCGGGCGGCAGGTCATCCGGAGGCGCGGTCACCGCCCCGACCTTCCCCGGCACGCGGACCCGCCCGTAGCGGCTCCAGGCCCAGACGGCTCCTCCAACCGCCGCAACCACAATCAACCCGGCGCCCGCGATCCACAGCGGCGCACGGGCGGCCTGAGCCAGCTCGCGCTGCTGCCACAGGGGCGGCACACCCCCGATCTGACCATGCGGGAACCAGATGGCGATCGTCAGAGGCTGGTCCCGCTCGACCTGCTCCGCGAGGAAGGAGACGTTGCGCCCCAGCACCCCCACCTGGCCATGCCCGGCGAGGACCTCGGCCCCGGCGACCGGACCGACCTGCTCCGGCAGGCGCACCGTGACCTGCGCGGCGGTGATCCCATAGTCATGGTCAGCGGGAAGCGCAGCCCAACGCAGCGCATTGCGGACGCCCTCCTGCCGGATGAGCCCCCTGACCCGATAGGCGAGGACAAAGGTGCGCGCCGCGTTCTCCGTCGGGTCAAAACGCCAGGTCACCCGAAGGGACTTCCCCTTCTGCCGCACCTGGTATTGGCCCGGTCCGCTGCCCGGGGCGTAGGCTCTGCCCTCCTCGCCTGCGGCCAGCACCTCGATGCCGTCCGTCCGCCTCAACGGCACCTCGCGGTAGACGTAGGTGAAGGGTCCGTTGCGGAAGGCAAAGACGACGGTCTCGGTGATCGTTGCCGCGCCTCCCGACTCGACGGCGATGTCCACGTCAAAGCGCTCGGCGCGATAGCTCTTGGCGGGCCGGCACGCACAGAGGACGGCCACGAGGAGCACCGCAGCCGGCAGCCCGCAGAGGGGTAGAAGCTTCCGGAGCATGAGAACCTCCCGGCAGGCGAGGGCGAGCTCCGCCCCATGCCTGCAGGGGGATTGTACCATGGGGGATGACACCACATCAAGTGTGCGTGTTCTATCATGTAAAATGTCACCGAACGTGGTATGGTTCTCTCAAATGAAAATGTCACTGGGGGAACCATG
>JAIMBM010000742.1 GCA_023511475.1 Anaerolineae bacterium | reverse complement strand
CCCCTGCTTTGCCGCCAGAGCGGCAAAGCAGGGAATGCCCCGAGGGGTGGGGGCACTTGTGGAAGAGAGTACGCTGGCCTCCCTAACGTTAGCGCCTATGGGGGCGCGGGGTGGGGGCAGCGCCACAGTGGCAGCCGGGACCGCCGTGACGCAAGTCTGAACAGTCACAGGGTTGCCGGAGTTTGACATGCCTGTCGACCTGTGCTATAAGAGTGCCAACCGAATACCGTCTAGCGGTCCAGGTGCTCGCGGCCCGGATGCCAGAGCTCAAAAGGGAAGCCGGTGAGAGTCCGGCGCTGTCCCGCAACTGTAATCTCGGTCAGCCGAGAGAGTCAGGATACCTGCCTGGTCCGCGCTCCAGTTCAGGCCTTCGAGGAAAGGGTGCGGAGCGATTGCGGCAGCGCAAGCGACCCCCATTTCCAAGCGATGGGGGTTTTTGTTGCCGGGTCGAGGTCCGGCCCTGGCTCTTCGAAGTCAGGGCCGGGCCTTTTGTCATTACTCCGATGCTGCCCGCCTTCCTCGAGGCCGGGTCCTTCGAGGAGGGGACTACAGATGAAAGCATCGTACCGTACCATCTGCTGGCTGCTCGTCGCGGCCCTCCTGGCCATGGCGGTGAGCGCCTGTCGGCCATCGCAGCCGACCGGGGTGCCCGCACCCACGGTGGAGACGCCGGCTGCGGCGACCACCTCTACCGCCGCGCCCACGCTCACGCCCACGAGTGCCCCCATCACCATCGTGGACGATGCCAACACCGAGATCACACTCGAGGCTGAGCCCGAGCGCATCGTCTCTCTGGTCCCAAGCATGACCGAGATCCTCTTCGCCCTTGGCCTCGGCGACCGTGTGGTCGGCGTCACAACGTTCTGTGACTACCCAGAAGAGGCCAAGAGCAAGGAGAAGGTCGGTAGCTTTGCCGAGATCGACCTGGAAAAGGTTGTCGGGCTCTCGCCGGACCTGGTGCTGGGTGGCAGCCTGCACTCGCAGGCGGTCGCGCCCGCCCTGCGGGAGCGCGGGCTGACCGTCGCCCTGCTGGAGGCCACGGACGTGGAGACCACCCTCGCCCAGATCGAGACCATCGGCAAGCTCACCGGGCGGACGCCGGAGGCGCAGGCCCTGGTCGCGGACATCCGGGCGCGCCTCGACCGGGTGGCCGAGAAGGTGGCCAGGGTAGAGCGCAGACCACGCGTTTTCTGGGAGCTGGATGCCATGCTCTACACCGGCGGCAGGGACTCCTTTGTCGACGGTCTGATCACTCTGGCCGGGGGCGACAACGTGGGTCGCAGGCTGCAGGGTGAGTGGCCGCAGTTCAACCTCGAGGCCCTCATCGAGGCCGACCCGGAGGTGATCGTCCTGGCCGACCATGCCTTCGGTGAGACGGCCGAGCAGGTGAGGGCCCGGCCCGGCTGGAACGTTATCACCGCCGTGAAAGAGGGCCGCATCATCGAGGTGGAGGATATCAACCTGGTCTCGCGGCCCGGCCCGCGGGTGGGCGAGGCCGTCGAGTACATCGCCCGGCAACTGCATCCGGACCTGTTTGCGGGTGAGTGATCGGTGCGGCCCGCGCCCCCGAAGAGGCGGCGAGGGTGCCAGGTGTGGCAGCGCGACACCCGTCGTGGCCTCGGGGGAACGAGCCTCAGCCCCCGTCGGTCTCCCTGGCGCGCCCGCAGGCGTACCGGGGAGACCGACGGTGACCGAACGTGGGTTTTGTCGGCGGGCTGCGCACGGCCGGCGCAGCCTCCGCGTGATAGACTTGTGTATCACAGAGAAGGCAGGCCTGATGAGCGCATCGGAGCCGATCTTGGGTCCCTTCTGGTCGCGGCGGCGCTGGCTGGCGCTGGCCGCAGGGGCGCTGCTCCTGGTGATGGCGCTGGGGCTGGGTGCAGCCCATGGCTCGGTCGACATCCCCCCGGGGGCCGTCGCGGCGATGGTCTCGCGGCACGTGCTGGGTCGGCCGATCCCGGCCGGGTACCCCGCAAGCTGGCAGGCGATTCTCTTCCAGGTGCGCCTGCCGCGGGTCTTTCTTGCCGCGCTGGTTGGCGCGGCGCTGAGCGTGGC